>DATKCC010000443.1:0-4241 GCA_035513375.1 Thermoanaerobaculia bacterium
ATGGAGAGCCAGATCTGCCGCCTCGAGGGCTCGGTGCTCGTCCCGCTCCAGGAGCTCCCCCGGCGGGTCGGGGAGCTCGAGGGAGCCGGCGACGGGGACGAGGTCACCGTCGCCTACTGCCATCACGGAACGCGCTCCGCCCAGGCGGTCGGCTTCCTACGCAGCCGGGGCGTCCAGGCGGTCAACCTCGGCGGCGGCATCGACCGCTGGAGCCTCGAGGTGGATCCGTCGGTGCCCAGATATTGAGGGGCCACGACCGCTTCAGACGAGCTACGGATGGTTGTAGGGGAGGAGCTTGCCTCCTCCCGGGGCGGGGGTGGTCGCTTCACCGCGGGCGGAGGCGAGCTCCGCCCCTACAAGCTAGTATCGCCGTGCCGAAACCGTCGCCCATCGCTTCCCGTCCTCACCCATCCGGAGGTTCCCCGGTGCTGACCAAGACCCTGCGTACCCTCGCTCTCGCCGCCCTCATCGCCCTGCCGGTCCTCGCCCAGCCGGCTGAACCAGCCAGGCCCGGCAAGGCTGAGCCGGCGGCCGAGAAGACGATCGTCGAGGAGAAGCGCTCCCTCACCCGGCACACCGCGACCGTCGGCGGCGAGCGGATCGACTACACCGCGACCGCCGGCACCCTGGTGCTCGAGACCGAGGAGGGGGAATCCCGGGCCTCGATCTTCTACGTCGCCTACACCAGGAACGGCGTCGCCGACCCCGGCAAGCGGCCGCTCACCTTCTCGTTCAACGGCGGCCCCGGCTCCTCGTCGGTCTGGCTCCACCTCGGGACGCTCGGCCCCCGCCGGGTGGCGATGGACGACGAGGGGCACGCCCTGCCCCCGCCCTACCGGCTCGAGGAGAACCCCTACTCGATCCTCGACCTGACCGACCTGGTGTTCATCGACCCGGTCTCGACCGGGTTCTCGCGGCCGGCGCCCGGGGTCGAGCAGAAGGAGTTCCACGGCGTCGAGAAGGACGTCGAATCGGTGGGCGAGTTCATCCGTCGCTGGACGAGCGAGAACGGCCGCTGGGCGAGTCCCAAGTACCTGATCGGCGAGAGCTACGGCACCACCCGCGCCGCGGGCCTGGTCAACCATCTCCAGGACCGCCACGGCCTCTACTTCAACGGCGTCATGCTGGTCTCCTCGATCCTCAACTTCGGGACCGCCCGCTTCGACGTCGGCAACGACCTGCCCTACATCCTGTTCCTGCCGACCTACACCGCTACCGCCTGGTACCACGGCAGGCTCCCCGAGGACCTCTCGGGCGACCTCCAGGCGGCGCTGCGAGAGGCCGAGGAGTTCGCCCAGGGCGACTACGCCCTGGCGCTCCTCCGAGGGGACGCGCTGCCGGCCGAGGAGCGCCGGCGAACCGCCGAGCGGCTGGCGCGGCTGACCGGCCTGTCGGTGGCGTACCTGGAGGGCGCCAGGCTGCGCCCGGTGATCCACCGCTTCACCAAGGAGCTGCTGCGCCAGGAGGGCAAGACCGTCGGCCGGCTCGACAGCCGATTCGTCGGCTTCGACCGCGAGGACGTGGGCGAGCGCACCGAGTTCGATCCGAGCTACGCCGCGATCCAGGGATCGTTCACCGCGGCCTTGAACGCCTACGTCCGCGACGAGCTCGAATTCGAGAGCGGGATCGACTACGAGATCCTGGGCGGCCGGATCCGCGGCTGGCCGAGCCCCGAGGGGCGCTACGTCAACGTCGCCGAGGAGCTACGCCGGGCGATGACCCAGAACCCGGCGCTCAAGGTGCACGTCGCGAACGGCTACTACGACCTGGCGACCCCCTACTTCGCGACCGAGTACACCTTCGACCATCTCGGACTGCCGGAGCACCTGCGAGAGAACGTCTCGATGAGCTACTACGAGTCGGGCCACATGATGTACATCCGGCAGAGCGACCTGGTGAAGCTCAAAGAGGAGCTGGCGAGGTTCATCCGCGAGAGCGACGGGCTCTGAAGCCCCTGTGATAGCTTCGCGCCGGGTTCTCGCCGCCGTTCGGCGGCGTCCAGCGATACCAGCGCCTGCGATCCCAGGAGGGAACGAGCCTTGCCGAGGTTCAACGACAGCGCCCCCCCGTCCGACGGCCGGGAGATCGTCTGGCGGGACGGCCGACTCGAGGTCCCCGATCGCCCCGTCGTGCCGTTCATCGAGGGCGACGGCATCGGTCCCGATATCTGGCGGGCGACCCGGCGGGTGCTCGACGCCGCGGTCGAGAAGAGCTACGGCGCTCGGCGCGCGGTCGCCTGGTTCGAGGTCTTCGCCGGCGAGAAGGCGCGAGACCGGTTCGGCGACTGGCTGCCAGCGGACACGGTCGAGGCCATCCGCCACTTCCGGGTCGGCATCAAGGGGCCCCTGACGACGCCGATCGGCGGCGGCTTCCGGAGCCTGAACGTCGCCCTGCGCCAGATCCTCGACCTCTACGCCTGCGTCCGGCCGGTGCGCTGGTACCGCGGTGTGCCGTCACCTGTCCGCCACCCGGAGAAGGTCGACATGGTGATCTTCCGGGAGAACACCGAGGACGTCTACGCGGGGATCGAGTACCAGGCCCACTCGGGCGAAGCCCGGCGCCTGATCGCGTTTCTGGCCGAGCTCGGAGCCGAGGTGCGTCCCGACAGCGGCATCGGCATCAAGCCGATCTCGGCGACCGGCAGCAAGCGCCTGGTGAGGAAGGCCCTCGAGCACGCGCTCGCCGAAGGCCGCGAGAGCGTCACCCTGATGCACAAGGGCAACATCATGAAGTTCACCGAGGGGGCGTTCAAGGAGTGGGGCTACGAGGTCGCCCGCGAGGAATTCGGAGCGACCACCGTGACCGAGGACGAGCTCTGGGAGCGCCACGGCGGCAGGGCGCCGGAGGGCCGGATGGTGGTCAAGGACCGGATCGCCGACGCCATGTTCCAGCAGGTGCTCCTGCGGCCGGACGAGTACGACGTGATCGCCACCACCAACCTCAACGGCGACTACATGTCCGACGCCCTGGCGGCCCAAGTGGGCGGCCTCGGGATGGCTCCGGGCTCGAACGAGGGCGACGGTATCGCGGTCTTCGAGGCGACCCACGGCACGGCCCCGAAGTACGCCGGCCAGGACAAGGTCAACCCCGGCTCGCTCATCCTCTCCGGGGTCATGATGCTCCGCTGGCTGGGCTGGACGGAGGCGGCGGACCGGGTGGAGCGGGCGCTCGCGGAGACCATCTCCCAGAAGCGGGTGACCTACGACCTGGAGCGGCAGATGGAAGGGGCGACGCTGTTGAAGACCTCCGAGCTCGCCGAGGCGATCGTCGAGAACCTGTGATTAGGTAGGGTGCGGCTTGCCGCACCGATCGGTGGTGATCTCGTCGGTGTCCCGGTGCGGCAAGCCGCACCCTACGATCTGAGGAGCAACCATATGGACCATAAAGTGACCGTAGTCGGCGCCGGGCACGTGGGCGCCACGACCGCGCAGCGGATCGCCGAGGCCGAGCTCGCCGACGTGGCGATGGTCGACGTCCTCGCCGACATGGCCAAGGGCAAGGCGCTCGACATGATGGAGTCGGCCCCGGTCGTCGGCTTCAATGCCACGATCGAGGGCGGCGGCGACTACGACTCGACCGTCGGCTCGGACGTCTGCGTGGTCACGGCCGGCCTGGCGCGCAAGCCCGGCATGAGCCGGGATGACCTGCTGGCCAAGAACCAGGCGATCGTCGGCGCGGTGGTCCGCGAGCTGGTCGAGCGCTCGCCGGAGACCATTCTGATCATCGTCACCAACCCGCTCGACGCCATGTGCGAGGTGGCGCGGCGGGTCTCGGGCTTCCCCCGGGAGCGGGTGATCGGGATGGCCGGGGTGCTCGATGCCGCCCGCATGCGCTACTTCATCGCCGCCGAGCTCGCCGTGTCGGTCGAGGACGTCGACGCCTTCGTTCTGGGCGGTCACGGCGACACCATGGTGCCGCTGCCGCGCTTCGCCACGGTCAACGGCGTGCCGTTGCCGGAGCTCCTCTCGCCCGAGCGGATCGAGGCGATCAACGAGCGCACCAGGAAGGGCGGCGGCGAGATCGTCGGTCTCCTCAAGGAGGGCTCGGCCTACTACGCGCCCTCGGCGGCGGCGGTTGAAATGGTCGCCGCGATCCTCCGCGACAAGAAGAAGATCCTTCCCTGCGCCGTCTACCTCCAGGGCGAGTACGGGCTCCGGGACCTGTTCGTGGGCGTGCCGGCGAAGCTCGGCCGCCGGGGGATGGAGGGGGTCCTCGAGCTCGAGCTCCAGGACGGCGAGCGG
>DATKCC010000444.1:0-5162 GCA_035513375.1 Thermoanaerobaculia bacterium
GCGACCGTCCGACCTGATCTACGACTGGAACAGCGCCTCGGGGGGCGACATGAAGCCGGCCCGCGGGCGGGTCGAGCTCGACGACGAGACCCTGCGCGACGGGCTCCAGTCGCCCTCGGTCCGGACCCCCTCGATCGACCAGAAGCTCGAGCTCCTCCACCAGATGGTGGGGCTCGGCATCGAGTCGGCCGACATCGGCCTGCCGGGCGCCGGCCCCCACGTGGTGGCCGACGTCGAGCGCCTGGCCTGGGAGATCGTCGACCAGCGGCTGCCGATCGCGCCCAACTGCGCCGCCCGGACGGTCCGGGCCGACATCGAGCCGATCGTCGAGATCTCCCAGCGGACCGGGCTCGCGATCGAGGCCTCCTGCTTCATCGGCTCGTCGCCGGTGCGCCAGTACGCCGAGGGCTGGGATCTCGAGCGCATGCTCCGGATGTCGGTCGACGCGGTCTCCTACGCGGTCGGCGAAGGCCTGCCGGTCATGTTCGTCACCGAGGACACGACGCGGGCGGCGCCGGAGGACCTGCGGCGGCTCTACACCGCGGCGGTCGAGGCCGGAGCCCGGCGGGTGTGCGTAGCCGACACCGTCGGCCACGCGACCCCCACCGGCGCCAGGAACGTCATCCGCTTCATCCGCGAAGTGGTGGGCGACGAGATCGCGATCGATTGGCACGGCCACAAGGACCGGGGCTTGTCGGTGATCAACGCCCTCGCCGCCGCCGAGGCCGGGGCGGACCGCCTCCACGGCACCGCGATCGGGATCGGCGAGCGGGTCGGCAACTGCCCCGTGGACCTGCTCCTCGTCAACATGCAGCTCCTCGGCTGGATCGACCGCGACCTCTCCGGGCTCGCCGAGTACTGCCGCCTGGTCTCCGAGGTGACCGGCGTGCCGCTGCCGGACAACTACCCCGTGGTCGGCCGCGACGCCTTTCGCACCGGAACCGGCGTCCACGCCGCGGCGATCATCAAGGCGCGGGCGAAGGGCGACCACTGGCTGGCCGACCTGATCTACAGCGCGGTGCCGGCGAGCATGGTGGGCCGCCACCAGGAGATCGAGGTCGGGCCGATGAGCGGCGAGTCGAACGTCGTCTTCTGGCTCCGGGAGCGCCGGATCGAGCCCGAGGCGGCGCTCGTCGCCGCGATCTTCGCGCGGGCGAAGGCCGCCGAGCGGGTGCTCGCCGAGGAGGAGATCCTGGCGATCTGCCGCGAGCGCGGGGTCGCGGTTCCGGCCGCGGGGACCGCAGCCGTGGCCGAGCCGGGCGAGCCCACCGGCGTCGGCGCGGCGCCCCGGTCCGGGGCTTCCCGGTGATCCTCGAGAGCTTCACCGTCGGGCCGTTCGCCGAGAACTGCTACCTGATCGGCGAGGCGCCGCGCCTGGCGGTGGTCGATCCGGGGGCCGAGAGCGAGCGGCTGTTCGCGCGGATCGACGCCGAGGGCTGGCGCCCCGAGGCGGTGCTCCTCACCCATGGCCACCTCGACCACATCGCCCACGCCGCCCACGTCGCCGAGCGCTATCGCGTCGGCCTGCGGATCCACGAGGCCGACCTGCCCTACCTGCGCCACCCACAGATGCCCGAGTACGGCGCGATGATGGGCTACCGGCCGCCGCCCGAGCCGGAGGCCTTCCTGGAGGACGGCCAGGAGCTGGCGGTGGCCGGCCTGAGCTTGAAGGTGCTCCACTGCCCCGGCCACACCCCGGGCCACGTCGTCCTGATCGACGAGGCGAGCCGCTCGATCCTGGTGGGCGACGTGATCTTCCAGCGCGGCGTCGGCCGGACCGACCTCCCGGGCGGCGACACCGCGACCCTCGCCCACTCGATCCAGGAGCGCCTCTTCCGCCTCCCCGGCGACTACGCCCTCTACCCCGGCCACGGCCCGCCGACCACCCTCGACGAGGAGCGGGAGGAGAACCCCTTCTTCGGCCGCCGGGCGACCGTCCGGTTGCGGTGAGCGACCTGGCCCCCCCCTGGCGCCGGCTGGTCGAGCGCTACCTCGACCACCTGGCGGTGGAGCGGGGGCTCGCGGCCAACACGCTCGCCGCCTACCGGCGGGACCTCGTGGCGCTCGGGGAGGCGCTCGGCGAGGAGGGGCGGGACCTGGTGGCGGCCGGGCCGACCGATCTCGCCGCCCAGGTGCGGCGGATGCGCCGCGCGGGGCTCTCGCCGCGGACGATCTCGCGCGCGGTGTCGGCTGCGCGGGGGTTCTACGCCCATCTGGTGGCCGAGGGGGAGCGCGCCGACGATCCGGCGGCCGACCTCGCGACCCCGAAGCTCCTCCAGCACCTGCCGGCGGTGCTCTCGGAGGACCAGGTCGAGGCCCTCCTCCAGGCGCCCGACACCGCGACCGAGCTCGGGCTCCGCGATCGGGCGATGATCGAGCTCCTCTATGCGACCGGCCTCCGGGTCAGCGAGCTGGTCTCGCTGCGATTGCCGCAGCTCCGCCTGGACCAGGGCTTCCTGCTCGCCTTCGGCAAGGGCTCGAAGGAGCGGGTGGTGCCGGTCGGGGAGAGCGCCGAGGGCTGGCTGGGACGCTACTTCGGCGAGGCCCGCCCGGCCCTCGAGCGGAGCCGCTCGGACGCGGTCTTCCTGTCGCGGCTCGGCCGGGCGATGACCCGGCAGGGCTTCTGGGGCAACCTCCGCCGCTACGCCCGCTCGGCGGGGGTGAAGAAGGTCTCGCCCCATGTGCTGCGGCACAGCTTCGCCACCCATCTGCTCGAGCACGGCGCCGACCTCCGGGCAGTCCAGATGATGCTCGGTCACGCCGACATCTCGACCACTCAGATCTACACCCACATCCACCAGCAGCGGCTGAAGAGCGTCTACGAGCGGTTCCACCCGCGGGCGTAGGGCGGCAAGCCGAATCGAATGTAGGGTGCGGCTTGCCGCACCGAGGGAATCCCCGCCGGTTCTGGTCCGGTGCGCCAAGCCGCGCCCGACATCGGCCGGGAGCTCCGGAAGCGGCTCGACCGCCCGGGCAGCCCGAGTTGGACCCTGGAATGGCTTCGCCCGTAGAATGGGTTGAAGAGATTGCTACCGATGCCGAGAAAAAGTTACACGGGGGACTGGTGGAAGAACGGCTGCGTCGCGGCCGTCGTCCTGCTGTTGCTGGGCTCCGCCCCGGCGGCCCGAGCCGAGCTGGTTGTCCTCGACGACGGTCGATTTTTCAAAGTGACGGCCTATGACGTCGGCGCCGAGCAGGCCCGACTGACGCTGCGGGAAGGCGGGCGGGTCACCCTGCCCGCGGAGAGGATCGCCCACATCGTCGACGACGAGTGGGTGCCGCCGGAGCCCGAGCCGGAGCCGGCGGCGGTGGCCGACTCGGGGGCGACCCGGAGCTGGCGGTTCGCCGAGGGGATGGCGGCGCCGGCGGTCCCCTACGGCGTCGAGATCTTCGACGCCGCTCGGCGCCACGGCGTCGATCCGGCGCTGGTGGCGGCGGTGGTGCGGGCCGAGTCCGCCTTCGACGTGAGGGCGGTGTCGGTCAAGGGCGCGCGCGGACTGATGCAGCTCATGCCGGCGACCGCGCGGCGCTTCGGGGTTCCCCAGGAGCGGGTCCACGACGCGGCCGCCAACGTCGACGCCGGCGCCCGCTACCTCGCCTGGCTCCTGGGCCGCTTCGAGGGCGATCTCGCCCTCGCCCTCGCCGCCTACAACGCCGGCGAGGGGACTGTCGACCGCTACGGCGGCGTCCCCCCATACCGCGAGACCCGCGGCTACATCCAGCGGATCTTCAACACCCTGGGGCTCATCCAGCCCGCCCAGATCGCCAGCAACCTGTAGGGTGGGCCTTCGTCCCACCAAGAGCGGCCTCGGCAACCGACCCACGAACAGCCGGTGGGCAAAGGCCCACCCTACGCGCTACCGACAGGCGAACAGCCGGTGGGCCAAGGCCCACCCTACGCATCGGCCGGCGGCAGGGGCCGACCGCTACGCCCCGGTGTAGCGCATGACCACGACGGTCCGGTCGTCCTGGGCCGGGCGGCCGCCGGTGTAGGCTTCGACCGCGGCGAGGAGGCGGTCGCGGACCTCGGCCGCGGAATCGGCCGGACCCGCCGCCAGAGCGGCCTCGACGCGGTCGTACCCGAACGGCTCGTCATCGCCGTCGGTGGCCTCGATCAGGCCGTCCGAGAGCCAGACCATGACGTCGCCGTCAGCAAGCTCGAGGCGCCGCCTGCCGTAGGACTGGCCGAGGCCGCCCAGCGGCGAGCCGGGCTCCAGGATCTCCTCGACCATTCGGTTGCGGACGAGATAGGCGGGGGGGTGCCCGGCGTTGGTCAGCTCAACCACGCCGGTGCGGAAGTTCACCCGCGTGAAGACGGCGGTGACGAAGAACCGGGACCCGACGCCGTCGCTGTCGCCGGTGCGCACCGTCCGGTCGAGCCGCCGCAGGATCTCGTCGGCCTCGTCGATCTCGACCACCAGGATGCCTAGCGCCGCCTTGACCATGGCCATCCTCAGGCCGGTGGGCAGGCCGTGGCCCGAGACGTCGGCCACCACCACCGCCAGCTCGTCGTCCGACAGGCGCAGCACGTCGAAGTAGTCGCCACCGATCGCGGCGCTAGGCTCGAACAGGGTCGAGAACTCGACCGTCTCGCCGCCCGGGAGCACCTTCGGGATGAGGCTTTGCTGGACCTGGCGGGCGATCTGCAGCTCCTTTTCGAGCAGCTCCTTCTGGGCCGAGGTCGCGACCAGATCCTCCAGGTTCTCGGCCATGGTATTGAACGAACGCTGGAGCGCTCCCACCTGGTCCCGGCGGCGCACCGGGATGCGCACCGAGAAGTCCCCCGAGGCGAGACTGAAGGTGGCGGCGTAGAGCCGGGAGACGGCCCGGGACAGGCCGACGATCATCGTGATCGCGACCAGCTCGGCGATGGCGTAGATGGTCAGGAGCGCCAGCGAGACGACCAGAAGGGCGACCCAGAAGCCCTGGACCAGCTCCGTCCCCTGGCCGAACAGGCTGCGGGCGACCATCCGCGGCGTGGCCTGGAGGAAGACCGCGATCTCCCGGCCGGAGCGCTCCCCGGTGGCGAGGTCGGCGGGCGGCCGGTCGACCGCCAGCCAGTTGAACAGAGCGCGGTCGGCCCAGCCGTCGCCGCCGGCCCGCGCGGCGAAGAAGCGGTCACGGCGAGCGTCGGGGGCGACCTCGGGGGTGTCGGCGGGCTC
>DATKCC010000445.1:0-6835 GCA_035513375.1 Thermoanaerobaculia bacterium
GGGTAGCGGAAGCTGAACGGCTGGGCCATCAGCACCATCGCCTCGTAGCAGGCGGTGTCGCCGTGGGGGTGGTACTTGCCGAGGACGTCGCCCACCGTGCGCGCCGACTTCTTGAACTTGGCCGCCGCCGAGAGCCCGAGCTCGCTCATCGCGTAGACGATCCGGCGCTGGACCGGCTTCAAGCCGTCGGCCACGCTCGGCAGGGCGCGGTCGAGGACCACGTACATCGAGTAATCGAGGTACGCCTTCTCGGCGAACTCGGCGATCGGGCGCCGCTCGACGTCGCCGGTGCTGAAGCTCAGCGTGGGTTGCATGGCGTGGCGCTAGCGCTGCGTGAGGCTCCGGCCGGTGCGGCAGGGCCGCACCCTACGTCCTGGTGGGCCAAGGCCCACCCTACGCTTCTCCGGTCGGTCATGCCTCGATCGTGCTCGCCAGGTTGCCCTTCTCGGTCAGCCATTGCCGGCGGTCGGCGGCGCGCTTCTTGGCCAGGAGCATGTCGAAGAGCTCGTGGGCTCTCGCTCCGTCGCCCGGATCGCCGGCGTCGCCGTCGAGCACGAGCTGGACCAGCCGCCGGGTGTCGGGGTCCATGGTCGTCTCCCGGAGCTGCGGCGGGTTCATCTCGCCCAGGCCCTTGAACCGCTGGACGTTGATCCGGGCGCCGCTCTGAGACCGGCTCGGGGCGCCGTCCGGCTCGCCGCCGGGAGCCGCGCCCAGGCTCTCCAGGATCCGCTCACGCTCGGCATCGTCCAGGGCGTAGTGGACCTCCTTGCCGACGTCGATCCGGTAGAGCGGCGGCATGGCGACGAACACCCGGCCGGCCCGGACCAGGGCGGGGAAGTGCTGGACGAAGAGCGCGCAGAGCAGACTCGCGATGTGGGCGCCGTCGGAGTCGGCGTCGGCAAGGATGCAGACCTTGCCGTAGCGCAGACCGCCGAGCTGGTCGAGCCCCCCCGAGCCCGGGTCGACCCCCAGGGCGACGGCGATGTCGTGGACCTCCTGGGATGCCAGGACCTCGCCCGGATCGACCTCCCAGGTGTTCAGGATCTTGCCCCGCAGCGGCAGGATCGCCTGGAACTCCCGGTCCCGGGCCTGCTTGGCCGACCCGCCGGCCGAGTCCCCTTCGACCAGGAAGAGCTCGGTCTGGGCGAGGTCCTGGCTGGTGCAGTCGGCGAGCTTGCCGGGCAGCGCCGGGCCGGAAGTTACGCGCTTCCTCTGCACCCGCTTCGAGGCCCGCACCCGCTCCTGGGCGCTGTCGATCGCTAGCCGCGCGATCGCCTGCCCTTCGCCGATGTGCTGGTTGAGCCACAGGCTGAAGGCGTCCTTGATCGCGCCGGCGACGTAGGTCGCGGCGTCCCGGTTCGAGAGCCGCTCCTTGGTCTGGCCCGAGAACTGCGGCTCCTTGATCCGGAGCGAGAGCAGGAAGGCGCAGCGGGCCCAGACGTCCTCAGGGGCGAGGCGCACCCCGCGGGGGAGGAGGTCGTGGAAGTCGCAGAACTCGCGGATGGCGTCGGTCAGCCCCGAGCGGAAGCCGTTGACGTGTGTGCCCCCCTGGGGGGTTGGGATCAGGTTGACGTAGGACTCCTGGACCGGCTGGAGGGCGCTCGGCGGCGCCTCCGGGTCGGCCAGCCACGCGACCGCCCAGTCGAGCTCCCGCTCCTCGCCCCGCTCGTGGCCGACGAACGGCTCTTCGGGGGCGATGAGGGCGTCCTCGAGCTCGTCGGTCAGGTAGTCGGCGAGCCCCTCCTCGTAGAGCCACTCCTGGTCGTTCTCGGGGTTGGCCTCGTCGCTGAAGCGGACGGTGAGCCCGGGGCAGAGGACCGCCTTCGCCCGGAGCGCGCGCTTCAGGCGGGGCGGCGAGATCTTGACGGTGTCGAAGTACTTCGGGTCGGGCCAGAACCGGACCAGGGTGCCGGTGTCGCGCTGGCCGACGGCCCCGACCTCCCTCAGCTCCGAGGTCTTATCGCCGCCGGCGAAGGCCATCCGGTAGCGCGCGCCCCCGCGCTTGACCTCGACTTCCAGGCGTTCCGAGAGCGCGTTGACCACCGAGACGCCGACGCCGTGGAGGCCGCCCGAGAAGCGGTAGCTCTTCTCGGAGAACTTCGCCCCGGCGTGGAGCCGGGTCAGGATCACCTCGACCCCCGAGACCCCCTCCTCCCGGTGCCGGTCGACCGGCATCCCCCGGCCGTCGTCCTCGACCGCGGCCGAGCCGTCGGCGTTGAGGGTGACCGCGACCAGGCGGGCGTGGCCGGCGATCGCCTCGTCGACGGCGTTGTCGACCACCTCGAGGACCAGGTGGTTCGGCCGCTCGGTCTGGGTGTACATGCCCGGGCGGCGGCGCACGGGCTCCAGGCCCTTGAGGACCTCCAGGGCAGAGGCGTCATAGCTGGCGGTGGACATCACGAAGCAGAGGAGGGGAGGGTCCCGACCCGCGCCCGATCATACCGAACGTTTCGTTGGAGCGCTCCCCTCACCCCCGGTTCTCTCCCCCCGGTCGGGGGGGAGAGGGATGCCCCACGCACGGCCCCGCCGAGAGAGACCGAGAAATGTCCCGGGGGAGGTCCGTCAACAAGGTTCAGCAGATGGGTTTCTATCCCTTCGCACCGATCCGGGCGCCCAGCCGATGAGCCACCGACCTCCCCCGAGACGCAGCGGGCCCGAGGCACTCGTAGGTGTACTGGAGGGAACCGTGAGCGTACGAGACTGGCAGCAGCGGCTTCGGGCCGATGCGCGGGCGACCCTGGCGGAGCTGGCCCAATCGCTGATCGGGAAGAGGGCCGGCCACCCGGGGCTCGAGGAGCTGTTCTGGCGCGCCCTCGCCGACTACGGAGCTCCGGACGAGCTCGCTCGCGCGGTCCTCGGCCGGCTCCGGGTCGGCCCGGGAGCAGGGCAGTCCGGAGACACCATCGAGCTCCTCGACCTCGACCGGGAGCACCGGGTCCGCGTCCACGGCCGGCTCCGGCTGGCGGCGGCCGAGGCGCTCGCCGGGATCGTCCGTGACCGCGAGGAGCGGGAACGGATCGCGGCCCATCCGGCGCGGCTGCCGGAGGTGGCCTTCGAGCGGCGGGCGCGACCTGCGGAGGCCGCGGCCCTGATCGCCCTCGAGCACGACCTCCTGCCTGCGAGGTCCGAAAACCGCCTGGGGCCTGCCGCGGAGCCGCTCGCCCGGGCGGCTCTGCGCTACCAGCTCGCCCGCGCGCTCCACCGGGTGGCGGGGGAGGCCGAGCGTGCGGTCGCGGTCATGGAGGGGGCGCTCGCCCTGCTGGAGGGCGCCGCCGGCCCGGAGGAGGCAGCCGAGCCGGACGACACCGAGTCTTCGCTGCCGCGCCGGCTCTCGTACCACGCCCGCGAGTGGCTGGGCCTTCGCCATTACGAGGCTCGCCGCTATCGCGATGCGGTTCGCCAGTTCCTACGGGCGGCCGAGGCCGCTCCGGATACCGACCTCGAGCTCGCCGCGGGGATCTTCGCCGCCAACGCCTTGATCCGCGACGGCCGGCAGCCTGAGGCCCGCCGGCTGCTCGACTCGCTGCGCCGCCGGGCCACCCGGGTGGCCTCGGACCTCACTGAGGAGTGGGACACCCTGCTGCGGAGCCTCAGCGGCCCCGCGCCGGGGGAGAAGAGCTAGCCCCGAGGCTCTCGGCCAGGAGCCGGTGGAAGTGGTGGACCCCCTGCTCGCGGGTGGGGGAGTAGCGGCCGCGGTGGTAGAGGCGCGAGCGCACCCCTTTCTGGACCGCCTCGACGATCGCCTCGTCCTCGCGCTCGACTCGGTCGAGCCCGGCACCGGCGCCGCTGTCGAGGCGTGCCGGGTCGTGGACGTAGGTGCGAAAGAGGACCTTCGTCCGGTCCGGGCCGAGCGGCTGGACGACGTTGAGCGAGAGCCCCCAAGGGTAGACGTTGACCATGGTGTTGGGGAAGAGCCACCAGTAGTAGGCGGCGATCCGTCGGCCGTGGTCGGGGGAGGCGGCGGGCAGGTCGAAGCAGTCCTCACCCGAGGCAGCGACGCCGATCTGGAGGCTCGACCAGCGCTGGAGCTCGCAGGAGTAGTCGCCGTAGTCGAGGACCTGGGCGAGGCCGGCGTGGACGAAAGGGATGTGGAAACCCTCGAGGTAGTTCTCGACGTAGAGCGCCCAGTGGGCCCTGACCAGGTAGTCGCGCGAGCGGGTGGCCTCGAAGGAGAGCTCCTCGAGCGGCAGCCAGGGGTGGCGGTCGCGGAGCGGACCGGCGAGCTCGTCGAAGCTCTGAGCCGGGTCGAGCGCGGCGAAGGCGAGCTTTCCCCAGAGCCCGAGAGGCAGGCGGGGGAGGTGGTCCGACTCGGCCGGGAAGCCCTCGGCCTGGTCGAACTCGGGCATCGAGAGGAAGCGGCCGTCGAGCCCGAACCGGCGCCCGTGATAGCGGCAGCGCAGCACCTGGCAGCGCCCGCCGCTCTCGACCAGGAGGTTGCCGCGGTGGGTGCAAACGTTCGATAGACACCGCAGGGTGTCGTCGCCGTCGCGGGCGAGTAGCAGCGGCTCGTCGAGCAGCCCGGGCAGGAGGGTGATCGGCTCGACATGGCCGGGCGGGCGGACGGAGTCGGTGTCGCCCACGAACTGCCAGCTCCGGGCGAAGACCGACTCGCAGAGGGCATCGAATCGGGCGCCGCCCTGGTAGAGATCGGCCGGAGCCGTCCAGGCCCGCCGGATGTCCTCTTCGATCTGGAACCGCGCCTCCGTCATTACGCCTCCCTGGAGAAGCCCTTGTCTCATGGGCGTATATCGGGAGTAGAATATCTCTCCCGCGCGAACCGGGGAAGGTCGGTCCTTGTCCGCTTCGAGGCGTAGAGCGCAACACTGATGAGCGATTGAGCGATGTGGCGCGACGAGCGAAGAGTCAAGCGGCGCGTCCTCCGGGAGCTAGTGGCGGAGAACGTCGAGCTCAGGGCTGGAGGCTGGGCGCGCCCGAGCCGTCGGCGCGGAGTGCCCTGGGCGCTCAAGGCGCTCGGGCTGGCGGCAGCGCCGGCCGCACTGTTCGCCTCTTCCCTGGTCCTCTCGGGCGCGGTCGACCCCGGTCGTTGGCCCACCGCCCAGGCGGACGCGGCGGCGGCGATCCCGGCCCCCGCCCGGGAGCTCCGGGGGGCCGGAGGCTCGCTCCGCGAGCCTCCGCTTCGGGAAGCAGGCCCTACGCGGCTCCTGGAGGCGAAGGCAGTGGAGACCCCGCCGGCGAGCCTCGCGTCGGGGGCGCTCGAGGCCGACGTCTTCCCGCTCGCGGTCCGTCGCATCGTTCTCGACCCGGGTCACGGCGGCAGGAACACCGGTACCCGGACGCCCGGTGGGCTCGAGGAGAAGTTCCTCACCCTGGACATCGCCCAGCGGGTCCGGGCGAGCCTCGAAGGCTACCCCTTCGAAGTGCTGATGACCCGCGAGGCGGACCAGTCGGTGACCCTCGGAGAGCGGGCGGCGTTCGCCAACCGGGAGCGCGCCGACATCTTCGTCTCGATCCACGTCAACTGGCTCGAGGGGGTCCGCGAGAGCGGCATCGAAACCTACGTCCTCGGCCTGACCGACGACCCGTTCCTCAACCGCCTGGCGGCGACCGAGAACGTCGAGTCCGGGCACAGCCTGGCGGAGATGCGCGAGCTGCTCGACCGGATCTATGCCGGCGTGCTCCAGGACAAGTCCCGGACCCTGGCGGGGGAGATCCATGGCGCCCTCTTCGGGTCGCTGCGCCGAGTCAACCCGAGGCTCGCCGACCGCGGGGTCAAGAGCGCGCCCTTCCTGGTGCTCGTAGACACCGAGATGCCCGCGATCCTCGCCGAGGTGGCGGCCCTGTCGAGCGAGGCCGAGGCGGCCATGCTCGAGAAGCCCTTGTACCGCGAATACATCGCCGACTCGCTGGCCGCCGGAATCGTGGCCTACGCCGAGTCGGTGGGAGAAAGGAAGCTCAGCCCATGAGCGACGGCACGCCGACTCTCCACGTGGGGATCGACCTCGGCACCTCTCGCAGCTCGATCGCCGCCTCCAACGACGAGCGGCACGTGATCCAGAGCTACGTCGGTTGGCCGGTGGACATGGTCGCGAGAAAGGTACTCAAGAAGGCCGTCCTGGTCGGCGACGAGGCGGTCGAGAACCGCCCGATGCTCGACCTCTACCGACCCCTCGAGGAGGGGTTGATCAAGAAGGGATCGAGCCGAGACGAGGCGGCGGTCGGGGAGCTCCTGCGCCACCTGCTGCGCCTGGCCGGCGCGGAGAAGGGCAACGGTGGCGCGCCGGTGCGCGCGGTCGTGGGGGTCCCCGCCAAGGCCCTGCGGGTGAACAAGCAGAGCCTGCGGGAGGCGGTGGGTCCCCTGGTCGACCACCTGATGATCGTCTCCGAGCCGTTCGCCGTGGCCTACGGGCTCGACGCCCTGCTCCACTCGATGATCATCGACATCGGCGCCGGCACCGCCGACTTCTGCGTGATGCGCGGCAGGCTGCCGACCGACGAGGATCAGCGCACCCTGACCACCGCCGGCGACTGGGTCGACGAGCAGCTCGCGGAGCGGATCCGCGAGGCATACCCGGACGCCGCCTTCACCATTCACATGGTGCGGGACTGGAAGGAGCGGTTCAGCTTCGTCGGCGACCCGGCTCAGAAGGTGACGGTCACCGCGCCGGTCGACGGCAAGCCGACCGAGCTCGACATCACCGGACCGATGCGCGCGGCCTGCGAGGCGCTGCTGCCGCCGGTCGTCGAGACCATGGTCGACCTGCTCTCCCGAGTGGATCCGGACTACCAGGACCGGGTGCGCAACAACGTCATCCTCTCCGGCGGCACGGCTCTGATCCGGGGCTTCGGCGCCCGGCTCCAGACCGAGCTCGGCCAG
>DATKCC010000446.1:0-3003 GCA_035513375.1 Thermoanaerobaculia bacterium
AGCTCCGGGAGCTCGATCCGACGCTGCCGGTCGTGGTCATGACCGCCTGGGCGAGCGTCGACGTGGCGGTCGAGGCGATGCGCCGCGGGGCGCGGGACTTCGTCGAGAAGCCCTGGGACAACGCGCGGCTGCTGTCGATCCTGGCGACCCAGGCGGAGCTCGCCCGGGCGCTGCGGAAGGGCGAGCGGCTGGAGGCGGAGAACCGGATCCTCCGGGGCGAGGCGGCCGGCAGGCTGGTGGCGAACGCCCCGTCGATGCGGCCGGTGGTCGACCTGGTCGAGCGAATCGGCCCGTCGGAGGCGAACGTCCTGCTGACCGGCGAGCACGGAACCGGCAAGAGCCTGGTCGCCCGGATCCTCCACGAGCTCTCGGCGCGATCGGGCAACCCCCTGGTCACAGTCAACACCGGGGCCCTCTCGGATACGGTCTTCGAGAGCGAGCTCTTCGGCCACGTGCGCGGCGCCTTCACTGACGCCAAGGACGACCGCGTCGGCCGCTTCGAGCTGGCCGATGGCGGCACCCTGTTCCTCGACGAGATCGCCAACATCACGGCGCCCCAGCAGGCGAAGCTCCTGCGGGTGGTCGAGACCGGCGAGCTCGAGCGGGTCGGCTCGTCGCGCACGCGCACCGTCGACGTGCGGATCCTCTCGGCCACCAACGCCGAGCTCGAGAGCGAGGTCGCCGAGGGGCGCTTCCGGCAGGACCTCCTCTTCCGGTTGAACACGGTGACCGTCCACATCCCGCCGCTCCGGGAGCGGCGGGAGGACGTTCCGGCCTTGGCCGCCCGGTTCCTCGAGCGCCACGCCCGGCGCTACCGCAAGGAGCTCGCCGGCTTCGAGGAGGGGGCGATGAAGGCCCTGCTCGAGTACCGCTGGCCGGGCAACGTCCGGGAGCTCGACCACACGGTCGAGCGCGGGGTGCTGATGGCGCGGGGCGAGCGGATCGCCGAGGAGGACCTCTTCCCCGGCCGGGGCGCGGGCGGGCCGCTCGGGCGGGGCAGCGGCTCCGGCGGGCCGCGGAAGCTCGACGAGATGACCCTGGAGGAGGCCGAACGGGTGATGATCCGGCGGGCGCTCGAGCGCACCGACGGCAGCGTCACCGAAGCCGCTCGCGCCCTCGGCCTCTCCCGGAGCGCGCTCTATCGACGCCTGGAGAAGTACGATCTCGAGTGAGCGGCAAGCCCTCGAGAAAGCCGTCCCCGTGGCGCCACGATACACTGACCGATCCCAGCCACGAGGCTTCGCCTCGCGAAACCAGGCCCCGCGCCGCCTTCGCCACCCGAGCTTCGAATCCCGCCTGCTGCTCTTCGCGCTCGCCGGCTCGGTGCCCGCGGCCGCCGTCGCGGCGGCTTTCGTCTGGAGCCGGCTGACCGGCCCCCTTGCTTTGGGAGCCACCCTGCTGCTGGCGGCGGCGGCGCTGGGCCTCCCGGTCCTCGGCCACCGCCGCCTCTCCTACACCCTCAACACCCTGTCGAACCTGATCGAGGCGCTGCGAGAAGGGGACTTCTCGCTCCGGGCTCGGAGCGTCTGGGGCGGCGGCCCGATGGAGGAGGTCATGCGCGAGGTCAACACCCTCGGCGAGGATCTGCGGCAGAAGCGCCTGGGCGCGGTCGAAGCGACGGTCCTCCTGCGCAAGGTGATCGACGCCATCGACGTCGCGGTCTTCGCCTTCGACCGCGGCGACCGACTGCAGCTCGTCAACCGCTCCGGCGCCAGGCTGCTGGCGCGGCGCCAGGACCCCCTGCTCGGCCGCTCGGCCGAGGATCTCGGCCTCGCCGACCTGCTCGCCGGCGACGCCAACCGCCTGGTCGATCGGGCGTTCCCGGGCCGGGTCGCGCGCTGGGACGTCCGCCGGAGCGGCTTCCGCAAGGACGGCCTGCCGGTCCGGCTGATCGTCCTCTCGGACCTCTCCCGGCCGCTCCGGGAGGAGGAGCGCCAGGCCTGGAAGCGGCTCATCCGGGTCCTCGGCCACGAGCTCAACAACTCGCTCGCGCCGATCAAGTCGACCGCCGAGACCCTGGCGAGCCTGCTCGACCGCGAGCCCCGGCCGGCCGATTGGGACGAGGACGCCCGGCGGGCGCTGGCGATGATCTCGGACCGCTCCGAGGCTCTCGCCCGCTTCATGGCGGCCTACTCGCGCCTCGCCCGCCTCCCCCGGCCGAGCATCCGGGAAACCGAGGTCGCGCCGCTCGTGCGCCGGGCGGCGGCCCTCGAGCGCCGGGTGCCGCTCGCCGTCGAGCCGGGGCCGGACTTGGTGGTGCCGGCCGACCCCGACCAGCTCGAGCAGGCGCTCATCAACCTGATCCAGAACGGCGCCGACGCCGCGCTCCAGACCGGCGGCGGCCTACGGGTGGGCTGGGAGGCGCTCGACGGCGGGGTCGAGCTCTGGGTCGAGGACGGCGGCCCGGGGCTGTCGAATCCCGAGAACCTGTTCGTGCCCTTCTACACCACCAAGCCCCAGGGCACCGGCATCGGCCTGGTCCTCTCGCGCCAGATCGCCGAGGCCCACGGCGGCACGGTCACCCTCGAAGAACGCCGGAAGGGCCACGGCGTCATCGCGCGGCTCCGCCTCGGCGGCGCGGCCCGGCGCGAGGCGGGCTGAGGCGGGCTGTATATCCAACTTGAGGATCGGATATACTCGTCCTGTGACGAAGCGACTGGTCGACATCGATGACGATCTGTTGGAGCGAGTCCGGAGCATCACGGGTACCGGCACCATCAAGGAGACCGTGAACGCCGCGCTCCAGCGCCTCGCGGACGACGAGAAGGTGCTCCGGCACGTCGAGCGGCTGAGAGGCTCCGGGGCGCTCGATCTGGCGAGGGTCGAGGAGGCGCGGTGGCCACGCACCGGGCGATGAGCCATGCGGTACCTCGTCGATACCTCGGTACTCGCGCGCGCCCGCCAGGAGATCGTCGGGAACCGGCTCGAGACCCTGGCGCAGGGCGGCCGCCTGTGGACCTGCCGGTTGATCGACCTCGAGGTCGTGTACGGCTCCAGGGCTCG
>DATKCC010000447.1:0-6380 GCA_035513375.1 Thermoanaerobaculia bacterium
TCGGCGGCGGGGCTCGCCCGCGCGCGCTTCCGGGGCGAGCGGGCCCGGGCGCTCTTCGCCGGGCTCGCCGGGCACTCGATGCTGCCGCTCGAACGGGCGGCCTCGGCCGGTGTGGCGCTGGTCCTGGCGGCGGCGGGGCACGCGGTCGGCTGGCCGATGCCGCGGGGCGGCTCCCAGGCGATCGCCGACGCTCTCGCGGCGCATCTGCGTTCCCTCGGCGGCGAGATCGAGACCGGCCGGTGGGTAGGGTCGCTCGACGAGCTGCCATCCGCCCGGGCCTACGTCCTCGACGTGACGCCTCGCCAGCTCCTTGCGATCGCCGGCGACCGCTTCCCGGCGTGCTACCGTCGCCGGCTGCAGCGCTTCCGCTATGGCCAGGGGGTGTTCAAGCTCGACTGGGCGCTCTCGGAGCCGATCCCCTGGCGGGCCGATTCCTGCCGGCGTGCCGGCACGATCCACCTCGGCGGCGCCCTTGACGAGATCGTCGCCGCCGAGGCGGCGGTCTGGCAGGGCGGGCACCCGGAGCGCCCCTACGTGCTCCTCGCCCAGCCGACGCTGGTCGACCCCGGCCGGGCGCCGGCCGGCCGGCATGTCGCCTGGGCTTACTGCCACGTGCCGGCCGGCTCGACCAGCGACCGGACGGCGGCGATCGAGGGCCAAGTTGAGCGCTTCGCCCCGGGGTTCGGCGACTTGGTCCTCGCCCGCCACACCACGAACACGGCGCAGATGGAGTCCTACAACCCCAACTACGTGGGCGGTGACATCAACGGCGGGGTCCAGGACCTGAGCCAGCTCCTGACCCGCCCGCTCGTCCGGCTCGTCCCGTACTCGACGCCGGACCCGAAAGTCTGGATCTGCTCCTCCTCGACCCCGCCCGGCGGCGGCGTCCACGGCATGTGCGGCTACCACGCCGCTCGGGCGCTGCTGCGGTCGGCCGGGGCGGCGACGCCCCCGCGGTGACGGTGCGCCCCGCGGCCGGCCGGCCGCTCCCGCGTCCGCGGCGGGCCTCTGAGAGAATCGCGACCGCCGCGCGATGTCAGCGGACGACCACAGCTACCCGCCGATCGGCGACTACGCCCTGATCGGCGACTGCCGGAGCGCCGCCCTGGTGTCGAAGGCGGGGTCGATCGACTGGTTCTGCCTGCCGGTCCTCGACTCGCCGTCGTACTTCCCCGCGCTCCTCGACCGGGAGAAGGGCGGCCGGTTCGCGGTCCGCCCCGCCCCGTTCGAGGTCCGCTGTGTCGAAGCCGACGGTACCCCTCCGATCGAGGAACGCCGCCCCCAGCGCCCCAGCGGCGCCACCGGGCTGCACCGTCTGGCGGTGGAGGTTTGACCGAGACGCTCGGGTGCGCCGCTCTGCGACGCTGAGCGCGGCTCTGCCGCATCTTCCCTCTGGATTCGCGCCCTGCGCTCCAGGCTGCTCAGGCCGCTGGAGTGCGGATCTTGAGCAGGGGGAACGCCGGGCGGAAGTGATCTTCGTTGCGGGTGACCAGGCCCTTGAAGCGCTGGGCGAAGGCGCCGATGAGGATATCGGCGACCGGCCTTCGCGGGCCCGGATCTCGGCGGCGCCTCTGCACGTGGGCGTACCAGGCGGCGAAAGCCGCGACCGTGTCGTCGCGGGTCCATCCTTCGGTAAGTCTCACGCCGACGCCGGCCAGAAACTCTTCCTGAAGATCCCGACTGCCCTCGAACGCCGGTGCAAGCTCGACGTAGGTCACCGGACAGATGGTGAGGCCGTCCACGGCCAGGTTCTCCAGGGTGCGGGCCGAGGATTCGCCGAGCTCGGGGTCGTCCTCCAAGACGTCGATGAGTACCGAGGCGTCGACGACCCAGGTCATCGCTCTTCGCCTCCGCGCAGCTCCTTCATCCACTCGGAGGTGCGCCGGGGCCTGGAGCGGAACCGCCGGGCGAAGCCCAACATGGCCCGCGCTCCCGCCGGCCGGCCTTCCTCGATGACGGTCACGCGGAGCTCGCGGTCGCCCACCTTCTGCCAGAGAAGCTTCCTTCCCCTGCCTAGGGCGAGCTCCCGGCGCAGGTGGGAGGGGATAGAGACCTGGCCGCGTTCGGTGACGACGGTGATGTCGGTGGGATCAGACATTGAGGTAGGATATCATACCGAGATATCATGTAACAACAGCTCGAAGGGTCGGCCCGCACCCGCCCCGGCCGAGCAGAGCTCGGCCGCTTCAGGAGCCCGTGGAGATTGGGGGGCTAGTGGGCGAGCGGGGGTTTCGGCCTCGCCCCGTCGCCCGGCAGCGTGGCGAGGGCCGCTTTGAGGAAGCCGCCGGCCCAGTGGAAGACGTCCTCGTTGCGGACCGTCGAGCGCAGGCGTTCCATCCGCTGGCGGCGCTCCTCGGGCTCGAGGGTGAGGGCACGGTGGAAGGCCTCGGCTAGGCCGAGCTCGTCCCACGGGTTGACCATCAGGGCGCCGTCGGCGAGCTGGGCGGCGGCGCCGGCGAACCGGCTCAGCACCAGGGCGCCCGACTGCTCGACATTGGCGGCGCAGTACTCCTTCGAGACCAGGTTCATGCCGTCCTCGAGCGGCGTCACAGCCATCGCGTCGGCGAGGCGGTAGTGGACCAGGAGCTCCCGCGCCTCGAGCGGCCGGTAGCGATAGAGCACGGGGATCCATCCGGGCTTCGAGAAGCGGCCGTTGATCTCCCCGACCAGGCCTTCGATGTCGAGCTTGAGCTGGTCGTACGCCGGGATGCCCTCGCGGCTCGGAATCACCACCTGGGCGAGCACCGCCTTGCCTTGCCACTCCGGATGGCGCTCGAGCAGGGCGGCGAACGCCTTGAGCTTGTGGCGGACGCCCTTGGTGTAGTCGAGCCGGTCGACGCCCAGCAGGAGCTTGCGCTCGCCGAGGCTCCGGCGCAGGGCCCGGACCCGCTCGGTCACCTCGGCCTCCCCGGCGGCGCGGGCGATGTCGTAGAAGTCGACCCCGATGGGGAAAGCCCCGACCCGGTAGCGCCGGAGGGCGCCACCGTCGAAACGGGCGCCGAGGGTCATCACCGGATGTCCGGCGCCCAGCTCCGGGTCGGGGTCGAGCCGGCGGATGCAGGCGAGGAAGTTGGCCACGTGGCGCTCGGTCTGGAACCCCACCAGGTCGTAGGCTGCTAAGGCGTCGAGAAGCTCCTCGGCCCAGGGGATGCGGAAGAACAGCTCGGGCGGCGGGAAGGGCGTGTGGAGAAAGAACGCCACGCCGGCTGTAATGCCTAGAGCCCGGAGCTCGCGGCCGACCAGCAGCAGGGGGTAGTCCTGGACCCAGACGAGGTCGCCCTCGCGGTGGAGCTCGGCGAGCTCGCGGGCGAACTTGCGGTTCACGCGACCATACACCGGCCAGTAGTCGGCCTCGATCAGGCTGTGATCGGGCAGGCCGTGGAACATTGGCCAGAGCACCTGGTTCGAGAAGCCGCGCTCGTAGTCGCGGATCTCCGCCTCATCGAGCTCGATCGCCCGCAGGCTGTAGGGGGCGTCGCGCTCGATCAGGACACCGCCGGAGGGCCGGCCGTCCGAGGCCGCGCCGGTCGCACCCAGCCACACCCCGCCGCGGCTCTCGAGCACCGGCCGGAGGCCGCTGACCAGCCCGCCATAGGTCGTGCGGAGCTGCCAGGGCGCATGGGCGCCGCTGGACTCCAGGGCCCACGGGAGCTCGTTCGAGGCGACGAGGAGCCGGGGAGTGGGGCGCTCGTCGGCCCGTGGCGTATGGGTGGTGTCGTGCACAGGCGGCTTCGCGCTGGCGGCGACCTGGAGCGGCCTCATCGCGGCTCTCCTCGGCCCCCGTCTACCCGAGGCGGGGGCCGAGAGGCTGCAAGGACTGCTCCGGCCGCGCGGCCGGCGCCGAGAGAGAGTGTAGCGCGGCCGCGCGGTGCGGCCGGCGGCGTGGTAGATTGCCGAGACCCCGGCGGGCCGAAGGGGACGATGGCGACGCGATCCCAAGACCAGCCGGCCCCTTCCCCCCTAGGCATGGACGCCGCGGCCGTCGGCCGGGACTTCCGCCGCCACCTCGCCTTCACCCTGGGCCGCGATCGGTGGGCGCGCACCGCCTACTACGACCACCTGGCGATGGTGCTGGCGATCCGCGATCGCCTGATGGAGCGCTGGACCGCGACCAGCCAGGCCCGCCACCGCCGGGACTGCCGGCGCGCCTACTACTTGTCGATGGAGTACCTGCTGGGCCGGGCACTGGGCAACGCGCTCCTGAACCTCGACCTGGAGGAGCCGGTGCGCTCGGTCCTCGCCGAGGCCGGCGCCCGCCTCGAGACCCTGGCCGACCAGGAGCAGGACCCGGGGCTCGGCAACGGCGGCCTGGGCCGTCTCGCCGCGTGCTTCCTCGACAGCTGCGCCACTCTCGCCCTGCCGGTCATGGGCTACGGCATCCGCTACGAGTACGGCGTCTTCCGCCAGCGGATCGTCGGCGGCTGGCAGGTGGAGGAGCCGGAGCACTGGCTGCTCCACGGCTACCCCTGGGAGACCGAGCGGCCGGAGTACAGCCAGAAGGTGCGCTTCGGCGGCCGGACCGAGAAGGAGACCGAAGCGGGCGCCGGCCTCCGCGTGCGCTGGGTGGAGACCGACGACGTCTGGGCGGTGCCCTACGACCTGCCGATCCCGGGCTACCGCAACGACGCGGTCTGCGCGCTGCGCCTGTGGAAGGCGACCGGCACCGATAAGTTCAGCCTGGGCGAGTTCAACGCCGGCGACTACACCGCGGCCCTGACCGCGAAGAACCGGGCCGAGCACCTGTCGATGGTGCTCTACCCGAACGACGAGAGCGAGGCGGGAAAGCGGCTGCGCCTCCGGCAGCAGTACTTCCTGGCGAGCGCCAGCATCCAGGACGTGCTGCGGCGCTGGATGCGCGACCGGGGCTCGGATTTCTCCGAGCTCGCCGCCAAGAGCTGCATCCAGCTCAACGACACGCACCCGACGGTGGGGATCGCCGAGCTCATGCGGCTGCTGATGGACGAGCACCGGCTCGAGTGGGAGGAGGCGTGGGCGATCGTCAGCTCGACCATGGCCTACACCAACCACACCCTGCTACCGGAGGCCCTCGAGCGCTGGCCGGTGCGGATGTTCCGCGAGCTCCTCCCCCGGCCGCTCGAGATCATCCAGGAGATCGACCTGCGCTTCCGCGCCGAGATCGCCGAGCGCTTCCCCGGCGACGACGCGCGCCTGGCCCGGATGGCGATCGTCGAAGAGGGGCTCGATCCCCAGGTCCGGATGGCCCACCTCGGGGTCGTCGGCAGCTTCTCGGTCAACGGCGTCGCCCGGCTCCACACCGACCTTCTGAAACGGGACCTCTTCCGGGACTTTCACGAGCTCTGGCCCGAGCGCTTCAACAGCAAGACCAACGGGGTCACGCCGAGGCGCTGGCTCGCGGGGTGCAACCCGGGGCTCGCCGCGCTCCTCGACGAGTCCCTGGGGGAGGGCTGGCGAACCGACCTCGAGCGCCTGGAAGGGCTCCGTCCGTACGCCGAGGACCCGGCCTTCCGCGAACGGTGGCGCGCGGTCAAGCGCGCCAACAAGGAGCGCCTGGCGCGGCAGGTCGCGCAGAGGTGCGGCGTCGGCTTCGACCCGGAGGCCCTGTTCGACGTCCAGGTCAAGCGCATCCACGAGTACAAGCGCCAGCTCCTGAACGTCCTCCACGTCATCCACCTCTACGACCGGCTGCGGCGTGGCGACGCCGGCGATTGGACCCCCCGCGCGGTCGTCCTGGGAGGCAAGGCCGCTCCGGGGTACCGGATGGCGAAGCTGGTCGTCAAGCTGGTGGGCGAGGTCGCCCGGGTGCTCAATGCCGACCCTCGAACCGGCGACCGCCTGAAGCTCGTCTTCTACCCCAACTACCGGGTGACGGCGATGGAGCTGATCTGCCCGGCGACCGACCTCTCGGAGCAGATCTCCCTCGCCGGCAAGGAAGCCTCCGGGACCGGCAACATGAAGCTGATGATGAACGGCGCCCTCACCATCGGCACCATGGACGGCGCCAACATCGAGATTCTGGAGGCGGTCGGCGAGGAGCACTTCTTCCGCTTCGGCCTCGACGCCGCCGAGGTCGAGCGCCTGCGGCCCGAGCACGACCCGCGCGCGGTGATCGAGGCCGATCCGGACCTCGCGGCCGTGATGGAGCTCCTCGCCGCGGGCATCTTCGACCGCGACGAGCCGGGGTCCTTCGACCCGATCCTCCGCCAGCTCACGGCCGGAGGCGACCCCTGGATGGTGACCGCGGACTTCCGCTCCTTCGTCGAGGCCCAGGAGCGGGCCGCCAGGGCGTACCGGGACCCGGAGTCCTGGAGCCGGTCGAGCGTCCTCAACACTGCGGCGAGCGGGCGCTTCTCCTCGGATCGCACGGTGGCCGAGTACAACCGGGAGATCTGGAAGCTCGA
>DATKCC010000448.1:0-3675 GCA_035513375.1 Thermoanaerobaculia bacterium
GCTGACCCCGGCGGAGGCCGAGCGCCTGCTCGCGGCGGCCGGCGAGACGATCGGCTCGGATCACGCCCTCGCCGAGCTCCTGAGCCGCTTCCCGAGCGCGGCGCTCGCCGGCCGGGCGGTCCAGCAGGCTTTCGTCCAGGCCGCCTCGACCCTGGGCTCGGACCACGAAGCCGGCCGCGTGCTGAAATCCCTCCTGCGGCGCGGCGACCTCGACGCCGAGACGATCGAGGCGGTAATGGCGATCACGGCGGACATCGGCTCGGACCACGAGCTGGCGGAGGTCCTGGTGGCGGCCCTCGACGCCTACCCCCGTGACCGGCCGTTGCCGCGGAGCTTCTTCGCCGCCGCCGCGACGATCGGCTCGGATCACGAGCACGGCCGGACGCTCCGGACGGCGATCGACCGCGGCCGCCTCGACGACGCCACGGTCGAGGGGCTGCTGCGCTCGGCGAAAGCCATCGGCTCGGACCACGAGTTGGCGGAGCTCCTGGTCCATCTCGCGCGCCGCGCCGAGCTCGACGGACCGCTCCGCGACCGGTACCTCGAGACCGCCAAGGGCATCGGCTCGCGCAGCGAGCACGACCGCGCCCTGGCAGCACTGGCGGCCTCCGGGCGGGCCGCTCGCTAGCGCGAGCTGCGCTCGCCAGCGACGGTTCGAAGCGGTACCCTAGGGTCGCTATGGAGCATGGAGAGAGCAGGGATTGCAGCCGGCCGACCCTGGCCGCTTTCGGGCTGGCGCTGGCTCTGATCGGCGGGCCGCAGCCCGCCGCCGGAGCCGCGGCGCCGCCGAACCGGACTGACGGCAAGGTCATCAACGGAGAGTTGAGCTGGGCGATGCCGGCGGTCGGGTTCTTCGTCAGCCCGCGGGCCGAGGGCGTCACGAGCTGCTCCGGGACCCTCATCGGCTGCCGGACCTTCGTCACCGCGACCCACTGCCTCTGTACGCTCGTCGACGAGGGCCGGGCGCTGACCGGGGCCGAGTGCCGGAAGCGGGCCGACCTCCTCGATCCGACCGGCAAGCGGGTCTTCTTCCAGCACGCCGGCTTCGTGGACGTCACCGAGGTCGTCGTCCACCCTCAGCTCCAGGTTGGGAGCCGGAGCGACCTCGCGATCCTGCGGCTCGCCGAGCCGGTCACCGGCGTCCGCACCGCCCGCATCAACCAGCAAGCGAGGGTGCCCCACGGGACGCCGGGGATGATCGTCGGCTTCGGCCGCGCCAGCGTGGAGGAGAACGACCGCGGGCTCAAGCGGACCGGCGGGCTCACCTTCGCGCCCTGCCTGCGGGCGCCGGCGAGCACCAACCTGTGCTACGACTACGGCCTGACGAGCAGCGCCCCGGGCGTCGGCTCGGGGGCCTCCGGCGGCGACTCGGGCGGGCCGCAGTTCGCGGACCTGGGCGCCGGGCCGCGGCTGGTCTCGGTGACCTCCGGCGCCTCCGTCCGCACCGAGGTCTGCCCGACCTGCCCGCGGCGGTTCAACGCCTTCAGCTCCGACGTCTTCGTCGAGCGCGGGTGGATCGAGGAGGTCGCCGGGGCGGACCTCCACACGAGCGGCTGCGGCGGCCTGCCGCCGGCGGGGGAGGCCGGGGGCTCGATCCTGTTCGGCGGCGGCGCCCTGTCCGAGGCGGAGCCGGAGGCGAGGTTCAGCCTGGAGGTGCCGCCGGGGACCGTCCTCCTGCGGGTGACCCTGAACGGCGAGTCGCCGTTCACCAACGAGCTCACCCTCTACCTCCGCGCCGGCGCGCCGCCCTCGCCCGCCGCCTTCGACTGCGCCGGAGAGGGGCCGGGCGGCCTCCAGGCCTGCGAGGTCCCGGCCCCCGAGCCGGGGACCTGGCACGTCCTCGCCCGGCGACTCGCCGGCGACGCGGCCCTCCAGCTCACGGCGACGCTCTTCCCCCAGCCCGGCGACGGCGGCGCGCCCGAGCCCCCGGAAGGGCCATGGCTGTCGTCGCCCGGCCTGCCGGGCTTCGAGGCCCAGGTCAGGTTCGGCGGCACCACGCCGGGAGCCCGGGAGCCGGGCTGCATCGCCGAGACCCTCTGCACGAGCGGCGCACTGGCCGGCCGTCCAGAGCTGTTCCTCAAGGTGATCGGGCCACGGCCGAACGGCTACCTGTGGGCGCAGATCAGCCGCTTCACGCCGTCGCAGGTCGAGGTCTGGCTGCGCCAGCTCGCCAACGGGCAGGTCAACTACTACGAGCTCGTGGCGGTCGGCCCGGGGAGCGATGACGTTTCGGGGCTCCAGGACCGGGAGGCGTTCTCGCCCGGCATCGAGCCCGACGGAGTCCGACTGAGTCCTGAGCGGGAACCTCGGAATCCGAGCCGGGAACGGGAGTAGAGTCTCCGCCGAGCGGTTCTCTCTCGGAGGGGATGAACGATGCACCATCGAATCGAGCGGTGGCTTCCGGTGTTGGCCCTGGCAATGCTGCTCGGAGCTTGCACCGCCAACGGCGAGGGCGGGGTCGCGGCGCCGAGCGCCCAGGAGCGGCCCGGCGAGGGCGAGGAGGCCCAGTCGCCTGCCGCCGCCGGCGCGGTCTGCGGTGGCATCCAGGGCCTGTCCTGCCCGGAGGGCTGGTTCTGCGAGCTGCCGGCCGGCGAGTGCGGCGGGGCGGACCTCCAGGGCGTCTGCGTCGAGCGGCCCGAGATCTGCACCCAGGAGTACGCTCCGGTCTGCGGCTGCGACGGCAAGACCTACCCGAACGACTGCTACCGCCGCGCCGCCGGAGTCCAGAGGGACCATGGCGGCGAGTGCGAGGGCGGTGGGCTGCCGGTCGAGTAGGGGCGTCGGGCGCCCGGCGGGCCTGTAACACCCGGCGCCGCTGATCCGTATCTCTGAGCTGGAGGTACGCCCGATGAGCCCCGCACTTGCCCTCGACGCCCTCGGGCGGGACGCCCGCCTCGCGCTCCGCGTCCTGCGCCGGAGCCCGGTCTTCGCCGCTGCGGCGATCCTCACCCTCGCCGTGGGGCTCGGAGCCAATGCGGCCATCTTCACCCTGGTCGACACCCTGCTCCTCCGGGCGCTGCCCTACCCGGAGCCGGAGCGGCTGGCGCTGGTCTCGACCGTCTACCGGTCGAGCGGCTTCGAGGGCGAGCAGCTCTCCCAGGACGGCCTGACCTGGGAGGCCCTCCGGGACGGTGCGGCGTCGGTCGACCTGGCGGCCTACTCGGGTTGGCCGTCGGGCGCCAACCTCTACGCCGGCGGCGGCGCGTCCCACGTCCAGCAGCAACGCGTGGGGGCCGGGTTCTTCCGGGTGCTCGGGATCGCGCCGGCGCTCGGGCGCGAGGTCTCGCCGGAGGAGGACGTCCCGAACGGCCCGGCGGTGGCGGTTCTCTCCCACGGCCTCTGGCAGCGGGCGTTCGGCGGCGACCCCGCGATCCTCGGGCGGACGATCCTGCTCAAGGGCGAGCCCCACACGGTCGTCGGCGTGATGCCCGAGGGCTTCCGGAGTCTCGGTCCCGCCGATCTCTGGACGCCGCTCCGGCCGTCCCCGACCGGCGAGGGCCAAGGCACCAACTACGGCGTCCTCGCGCGGCTCCGCCCCGGGG
Source organism: Thermoanaerobaculia bacterium (assembly GCA_035513375.1). GTDB lineage: Bacteria > Acidobacteriota > Thermoanaerobaculia > Multivoradales > DATKCC01 > DATKCC01. The sequence continues at coordinate 3,543 of DATKCC010000448.1, forward strand.
TGGCGTGGGCCGAGGCCGACGCGGAGATCGCGGCGGTGGGCGGGGCGGCCTGGGCCGAGCGCGGGAGCGAGATCCCGGCGACCGTCAGCTTCGCCCTCGCTCCGCTGCGCTCCGGCCTCACCGGCGAGCTGCG
>DATKCC010000449.1:0-2396 GCA_035513375.1 Thermoanaerobaculia bacterium
GAGACGTCACGGTCGTCACCTACGGCGCCTGCTGCAAGGTGGTTCTCGAGGCGGCCGAGCTCCTGGAGCGCGTGGGCGTCGAGGCCGAGGTGATCGACGTCCAGACCCTGAACCCCTTCGACCTCGAGCACCGGATCGTCGAGTCGCTCGAGAAGACCGGCCGCGTAGTGTTCGTGGACGAGGACGTGCCGGGCGGCGCCTCGGCCTTCATGATGCGGGAGGTGCTCGAGGTGCAGCGCGGCTACGACTGGCTCGACTCCGAGCCCCGGACCGTCACCGGCGCCGCCCACCGCCCCGCCTACGGCTCCGACGGGGATTATTTCTCGAAGCCGAATCGTGAGTCGGTCTTCGAGGCCGTCTACGAGCTGATGCGCGAAGCGGATCCGGCCACGTATCCGGCGTCCTTCCGTTAGCTACCCTCATCCTGATCCCCCCGCCCCCCTGCGCCATGCCCTCGCCGCCCTTCAACTCGATCTATCGACATGGGTTCGCCCGGGTCGCGGTCTGCATCCCGCGGGTCCGGGTGGCGGCGGCGGAGCACAACGCCGAGCGCATCCTGGCCCTCGCCCAGCGCGCCTCGGACGACCGGGCGGTGGTGGCGCTCTTCCCGGAGCTCGGCATCTCGGCCTACTCCAACGAGGACCTCTTCCACCAAGACGCTCTCCTCGACGCTTCGGTGGCGGCCCTCGAGCGGATCGTGGCGGCGAGCCGCGACCTGGGGCCGGTGCTACTGGTCGGCCTGCCGCTGCGGGTCGAGGAGAAGCTCTTCAACTGCGCCGCCGCCGTCCACCGGGGGCGGGTCCTCGGGGTCGTCCCCAAGAGCTACCTGCCCAACTACCGGGAGTTCTACGAGAAGCGCCAGTTCAGCTCCGGCTTCGACGCCGTCGCCAGCGAGGTCCGGCTCCTCGGCCGGGAGGTCCCGTTCGGCAACGACCTCCTGTTCGAGGCCCGGGACCTCCCCGGCTTGACCCTCGCGATCGAGCTCTGCGAGGACCTCTGGGCGCCGATCCCGCCCTCGACCTTCGCCGCCCTCGCCGGCGCGACTGTGGTGGCGAACCTGTCGGCCTCGAACATCACCATCGGCAAGGCCGACTACCGCAAGGACCTGTGCGCCGCCCAGTCGGGCAAATGCATCTGCGCCTACCTCTACGCGGCGGCCGGGCACGGCGAATCCACCACCGATCTTGCCTGGGACGGCCACGCTCTGGTCTACGAGAACGACGAGCTGTTGGCCGAGTCCGAGCGCTTCTCGATCGAGGAGCACTGGGTGACGGCCGACGTCGACCTCGAGCGCTTGCGCCAGGACCGGATGCGGATGACCAGCTTCAACGACGCCGCCGGTCGGTTCCGCGACCGCCTCCGGGAGCTCCGGCGGGTGCCGTTCGAGGTCGGGGTGCCCGCAGGGGCGGTGCCGCTCCGCCGCACGGTCGAGCGCTTCCCTTACGTCCCTGCGGACCCGGAGCTGCGTGACGAACGCTGCTACGAGGCCTACAATATCCAGGTCGCGGGCCTCGCCAAGCGGCTCGAGGCGACCGGGATCAAGAAGCTGGTGATCGGGGTCTCGGGCGGGCTCGACTCGACCCAGGCGCTGCTCGTCGCCTGCCGCACCATGGACCGCCTGGGCCTCCCGCGGGCGGACGTCCTCGGCTACACCCTGCCCGGCTTCGCCACCAGCGAGCGCACCCGGACGACCGCCTGGCGCTTGATGGAGGCTCTCGGGGTGACCGGCGAGGAGATCGACATCCGACCATCGGCCGAGCAGATGCTCCGGGACATCGGCCACCCCTACGCCCGGGGCGAGCCGGTTCACGACGTCACTTTCGAGAACGTCCAGGCAGGCGAGCGGACCTCGCACCTCTTCCGGCTGGCGAACCGCCACGGCGGCCTGGTCGTAGGCACCGGCGACCTCTCGGAGCTGGCGTCGGGGTGGTGCACGTACGGTGTCGGCGACCAGATGTCCCACTACAACGTCAACGCCTCGGTGCCGAAGACCCTGATCCAGCACCTGATCCGCTGGCTGATCGACGCCGGCGAGGTGCCGGAGGCGAACGATGTGCTGCGCGAGGTCCTCGAGACCGAGATCTCGCCCGAGCTGGTGCCCGCTGGGGTCGAGGGGGTGAGCGCTCCGGCTCCGGCTGGCGGGGGAGCCCGGGTCGCGGCGGGGCCGGCGCAGCGGACCGAGGAGATCATCGGCCCCTTCGAGCTCCAGGACTTCCACCTCTACTTCGTCTCCCGGTACGGCTTCCGGCCGAGCAAGGTCGCCTTCCTCGCCCATCACGCCTGGGGAGACCGGCAACGGGGGGCCTGGCCGCCGGGGTTCCCGGAGGCGAAGCGCCGGTCCTACGACCTGGCGACGATCAAGCGCTGGCTCGGCGTCTTCCTGCGGCGGTTCTTCG
>DATKCC010000450.1:0-4027 GCA_035513375.1 Thermoanaerobaculia bacterium
GGCTTCGAGTCCTCGTTCCGGTTGCGCGATTACGAGTTCTTCCTGAGCAGCCTCCTGGCGCAGGCGTTCAACGCCGAGGGCGGGGTGCAGCTCCGGCTCGCGTTGAAGTCGTACCACTGACCTGTGGTAGAATTTCCAAAAGCTCTTTGCATGGGCACGATTTTTGCTGAACGTTCAGGGGGTATTCGGCTGTCCCCGCGAGGAGTTCGATCCAACTGACTTCGGAGGGAAGATCCATGAGAAGCATGCAACGATGGGCATGGCTCCTGGTTGTCGCGCTGTCGGCGGCTCCTGCGGCGATGGCCCAACCCGGCTCAGCGACGAGCACGACCGGCGAGACCGGCCTGTTCACACTGTTCACGGCGGAGACCCTGCCCCAGGGAGCGTGGTCTTTTGGCCTCTACTTCAACAACTGGGACCGGGTCTTCGAGTTCGACGACGATTTCGACCTGGATTGGAACCAGGTCAACGCGAGCCTGGGATGGGGGATCACCGACCGCTTCGAGCTCGCAGTTTCAGTGCCCTACCTGGACCTCGATGCCGACGGCCCGGGCTTGCCGGGCACGGGAGGCTCGGAGAGCGGCATCGGCAACCTCCGGGTCGGCGGCAAATGGCGCCTCTCCGGCGTGCGCCCTGACGGCGGCACCGCGATCAACGCCTTCGTCGAGGCCCCCACGGGCGACGCGGAGGTGCTCGCCGGCGACACCGGCTTCGGTGCCGGCTTCATCTGGTCGAACCGTAACTGGGCCTTCAACGCCGCCTTCCGCGCCCCCGGCGACCTGGACGTGAACGGCTTCGACATCCCAGTCTCGGACGAGGTCATCCTCGGGCTCGGCCACGTCACCTCGGTCAGCGACAACCTTGACTGGATCACCGAGCTGGTCGGCACGGTGCCCCTCGACAGCGACGATGCAATCTTCCAGGAGAGCGTCGACCTGACGACCGGCGGCCGGCTGTGGTTCGGCGCCACCGGGAACTGGGCCTTCAACTTCGGCCTGAGGACCGACCTGCTACAGCTCGGGGACACCGACCGGTACTGCCCGATCGGCGGCCTGCTCGGCCTGACCTACTTCCCGCGCTGGGCGCCGCCGCCGCCCCCACCACCGCCGCCGCCTCCTCCTCCTCCTCCGTCGCCGCCACCGCCGCCGCCGGAGCCGCCTCCTCCGCCGCCGCCGCCGCCGGCTCCCGAGCCGCCGCGCGAGGAGCGGGTTACGGTGCAGTTCGACGCCAACAGCGCACGGCTCACGAACATCGCCAAGGCGAAGCTCGACGAGGTGGCGCTGAAGATGAAGGAGGATCCGGGCATCACGGCGCTGGTCGTCGGCTACACCGACAGCCAGGGCTCGACCACCGCCAATCAGACGATGAGCGAGCGGCGCGCCCAGGCGGTCAAGGATTACCTGGTCTCACGGCACGGCATCGATCCGAGCCGCATCCAGACCGAGGGCCGCGGCTCCGCCGACCCGGTTGGGTCGAACGACACCGCCGCCGGCCGGGCTGAGAACCGCCGCGCGGTCGTGATCCTGACCATCCGGTAGCCGCGGACCGACAGCGGTAGCCGTCGATCATCCGGCCCCCGGTGGGAGCGTCTCCCACCGGGGGCTTCTGTTTTCGGAGTCCCGCTACCCTTCGTCGACCGGCGGCTCGCCCAGGCTCTCCCGGCGCAGCGACAGCACCGCGCCCACCAGGCCAGCCGCAGCTCCCACACCCCCCAGCGCCAGTAGTTGCCCCGCCGTGGGCGGCTCGGCGGCCACCAGGCGGCCGAGGAGCGACTCGCCCAACCGCTCCCGGGCGAGCCAGGAGGCCGCGCTCAGGCCGGCCGCCGCGACCCCCCCGCCCAGGGCTCCCTGGAGCAGCCCCTCGACGAAGAACGGTCCCCGGATGAAGAACTCCGTCGCCCCGACCAGGCGCATCACCGTCATCTCGTCCTCGTAGAGGTAGGCGGTCAGCCGGATCACGCTCCCGATCGTGAAGATCGCGGCGCCGAGCAGGACCCCACCGAGGGCGAGCCCCAGGCCGCGCACGACCGCCACCACCGCCGAAAGCTGGGCGACCCAGTCCCGGTCGTCGTCGACCATGGCGATGCCGGGGGTCGCGCGGAGCTCCTCGAGCCAGGCCTCGCGGCCGCCGACGAGCGCCGCACCGGGGAGCACTTCGATCTCGACCGACGCCGGCAGCGATCCCTCGCCCTCCGCCACCAGGTCGGAGAGGCTCGGGAAGATCTCGACGAAGCGCCGCCGGGCCTCGCCCGCGGTCACCACGCGCGCCTCCCCGACCCAGGGGACTCCCTGAAAGCTCGCGGCGAGCTCCCGGACCCGCGCGAGGGGAGTCTCCGGGTCGAGATAGGCCACCACGCGGCTCTCGTCCCGCGCCCGCTCGACGACCCGAGCCAGGTTTCCGCCCACGACCAGGAACACCCCGCTGACGAAGAGGCTCACGGCGATCGTGACGATCGCGAGCAGGCTCACCTTCCAGCTCCGGACGAGGCTCGACCAGGCCTCCCGAGCGAAGTAGACGAGGGCCCTGGCGAAGCTCAAGGCAAGGGCTCCTCGAGCAGCTCGGGCGGGCTCGCCTCGGGCTCGATCACCGGTGGGGCGCTCCCCCGGATCTCCTCGTCCCGGACCAGGCGGCCGGCGTCGAGGCTGAGCACCCGTCCACCGACTCGCTCGATCATCGCTCGGTCGTGGGTCGCGAGGATGACGGTCGTCCCCTGACGGTGGATGTCGAGGAACAACCGGACGATCTCCCACGAGAGGTCGGGGTCGAGGTTGCCGGTCGGCTCATCGGCGACGAGGACGTCCGGGCGGGCGATGATCGCGCGGGCGATCGCTACGCGCTGCTGCTCGCCGCCGGAGAGCTCCTGGGGAAAGGCGCTCAGGCGGTGGGCGAGGCCGACCCGCTGGAGCGCCCGCACCGCGGCCCGCCGCTGGCTGTCGCGATCGGCGCCCAGCAGCCGGGGCAGGTAGGAGACGTTCTCGAACACGGTCTTGCGCTCGATCAACCGGAAATTCTGGAACACGACGCCGATCGTCCGGCGCAGGTACGGGATCTTCTCCCGCGGCAGGGAAGCGACATTGCGGCCGTTGACCAGGATGCGGCCGGTCGTGGGGACGTCGCCCCGGTAGATGAGGCGGAGCAGGGTGGTCTTGCCGGCGCCGCTCGCGCCGGTCAGGAAAGCGAAGCCGCCGGCGAGGAGCGAGAAGGTGACGTCGTCCAGGGCCACCTGTCCCCCGGGGAAGAGCTTGCCGACGTGGAAGAACTGGATCACGGTCGGGGTGGGGGAAGGCCGGTGCCGGGCGCTGCCAGTCTAGCAGCCGGCGTGGAGGGGGGGTGACTTCGATGGGCGGTGTGGGAGGGGGGCGGGTCGGGGCTCCCCTCCGGAGGAACGGCGCGCGCTGCTGGGGGATCGGGGCGTCGGCGCGCGCCTCGGCTTCGGCTCGGCGGGTGGCTGCGGTGGTCGGAGAGAGGGCCGAGAGCTGCCTCGCCTCAGACGTCCTCCGGAGGGGAGCCCCGCCCCGCCCCCGCGGCTTCGACCGGCGACCCGATCATGCCCTCTCTCTCGGCTTCGAAGGGTTGGTAGGGCAAGGAGTGCAGCGGCCTCGGAGGGAAATATAAGGGGGAGGACGGCCGTTGCAGAGGGTGTCCCGGGGAGTACGCCGGGCGCCGCCGGACCGCTGGTCATCTGCCTCGTCAGACCGATTGACAGGGCCTCGCCCGGTGGTATCATGCCTTTGAATCAGCACCGAAATGGTGCTGATTTGGCTCGGGAAAGGCGCAGATGCTCCGGATCACCAAGCAGACCGACTACGGGATCGTGCTCTTGACCCACATGGCGGGGGACCCGAAGCGGCTCGCGAACGCGCCCGACCTGGCGCTCGAGGCGAACCTGCCGCAGCCGATGGTGGCGAAGATCCTGAAGCTCCTGGCGCGCGCGGGAATCCTCGAGTCCCACCGGGGGGTCAACGGCGGCTACTGTCTGTCGCGGTCCCCGGAGGAGCTATCGGTGGCCGCGGTGATCGGCGCCCTC
>DATKCC010000451.1:0-2412 GCA_035513375.1 Thermoanaerobaculia bacterium
CCCCGAGACCCGCCTGGCGGCCCGGGGTTATTCCCTGGCGTCGCTCCTCTCCTGGCGCAGCGGCGAGCCGGTCGCGGTCTGGGGCGAAGGCTCCCACTACGCTCGCCAGGACGACCTCTGGACCGACTGGCGGGAGCTGGCCGGCGGCGACCTGCTGCTGGTCGAGAAGAAGCCGATCCCGCGGCAGGTCTTCGATCCTTTCTTCGACACCGTCGAGCGACGGCGGCTGATGATCGCGGGCGCCACCCTCCATCTCGCCCAGGGCCGCGGCTTCGACTACGAGCGCTACCGCCGAGAGGTGCTGGCGCCGATTCGGGACCGCTACTACGACGTGCCCGCGTGGCTACCGGAGCTCGGCTGCCCGTTCCGCGAGCGGTACTTTCCCTGAAGGGTGGCACAAAGGTTGCTCAAGGGGCGAAAACGAAGCCTTCGCCCCGGGCGCCAGCTCGACGGTCCGCCTGACGGGGCGCAACCCGACTCCCAGCGAGTCGGGCTCTCGACCGACGCAACCGGGGGGACCACGATGCGCCGACGATCGACGACCCTCAATCCGACCACCTGGCCGGCGGCCCGGGTCCTGGCCGCCCGCTACGGCCCGCCCGCGATGCTCGTCGGCGTGGCGCTCTTCCAGGGCTTGCTGGTCCAGCGCTACGACCTCTCGCCCTGGAAGGGCGGCGGGTTCGGGATGTTCTCTACGGTCGACGAGCCGAAGGCCCGGTTCCTCCGCCTCTACCTGGAGACCGATCGGGGCGAGCTTCCGGTGCCGGTGCCCGCGGAGCTGGCCCACGCGGCCCGCGAGCTCCAGACCTTGCCCACGCCGAAGCGACTGCGCCGGCTCGCGGACGGGCTCGTGGGCGCCAACTGGGCGGTGCAGGAGCAGCCGTGGATCCACCTGGAGCGGCTGGACAGGGACTCGGAGCCCACGAGGGACGAGGCTTCGGATTGTGCGCGGCGCGCGGGGCGCGGGGCGCTGGCGCCGTTGCCCCTGGCCGCGGGCGACAAGGTCCCGGTCTGTTTCACGCTCGTCGAGGCGCGCGCCGTTCGCCTCGAGCTCTGGCGGTATCGCTTCGACCAGCGGGCGACGCGAATCGAGGTCGAGCGGCTGCTCGAGGTCCGGGCGGAGGGCGGCCGACTGGGCCGCCGGGGGATCGATGGCTGAAGCGACCGCGGGACATCCTGCTGCCGGCCGGACCGCGGCACCGGGGCTTCGGCGAGCGCTGGCGGATCTCCCGGCGGCCGACCGGGTCGGCCTCGTCACGGCCATGACCCTGGTGCTGCTCCTCCTGTTCTCCGGAGGCGGCTGGTACGTCCAGGCACCGGTCGCGGTCCTGGGGGCGGCCGGGCTCCTCCTGCCGCCGCTACGGCGCAGCTCCTGGTTCTGGCTGGGGCTCGGAGCGCTCCTCTTCGCCGGCTTCCTCTACGAGTGGTCCATCGTCGACAATCACCAGTACCTCTACGTCTACTGGTGCCTGGCCCTCGGGCTGGCTCTGCGCACCGCCGAGCCGGGGGCCCAGCTCGCGGTGAGCGCCCGCTGGCTGGTGGCGCTCTGCTTCCTCTCGGCGACGATCTGGAAGGCCCTCTCGCCCGACTTCCTCGACGGCAGCTTCTTCCACCAGGCCTTGCTGGTCGATTCGCGGCTGCAGTGGGCCGCCGAGCACGTCGCGGGGCTACCGGGGGATGTGAACGCCGCCAACCGGCGGGCGCTCGGGTCGCTGCTGGGGTACTCGGCGGAGGTCGCGCCGATCGAGCTCCGGAGCTCGCCGACGGTGGCCGCCCTGGCCCGCATCCTGGCGTGGGCGACCCTCGCGATCGAAGGCCTCATCGCCTTCGCGTTCGCCGGTCCGGCCCGCTGGCCGCTCGGCCGGCTCCGCGCGCCGCTGCTCCTCGCCTTCGTCCTTTCGACCTACGCCCTGGCGCCGGTCATCGGCTTCGGCTGGATCCTCCTCATCCTCGGCCTGGCCCAGGCCCCCGATCGCGGGCCGATCCCAACCGCCTACGTCGTGGCCTTCCTGGTGCTGCCCCTCTACCGCGTCCCCTGGCGCGAGCTGCTCGCCGGCGTGGGTTGAAAGCGCTGATCCCAACGTCCTGGCCGTGAGCCCGCCGACCGGGGCCTGCCCGAGGTCGAGACGAAACCTCTCTCGGTCGGGCTCGTATATCGACTCAAGATGCATCCGTTATAGATATAATGGCCCGACCCTGGAGAGGAGAGGACCGATGGCTGGAGAGCGCCAACGATTCGAGGACCACCTGCCGCTGACCCCTGCGGCGTTTCACGTCCTGCTCGCTCTGGCCGACCGCGATCGCCATGGTTACGCGATCATGCAGGAGGTGGAGCTGACGACCGGGGGCCGGGTCGCCATGGGACCCGGAACTCTCTACGGCACGATCAAGCGCCTGCTCGCGGCAGGCCTG
>DATKCC010000452.1:0-5455 GCA_035513375.1 Thermoanaerobaculia bacterium
CGTCCTGGCGAGCGTAGTGGGAGCCTTCGCCCCAGACCGCGACCGGCTCGCCGCTGCGCCAGGAGAGGAGCGACGCCAGGGAATAACCCCGGGCCGCCAGGCGGGTCTCGGGGCCCCGCATCGGCGCTGACCGGTCCAGGAGCTCGGCCGTCCGCTCCATGGTCACGAGCGAGGGGTAGAAGCCGGCCCCGCGCCAGACCGTGAGCGGCAGCAAGGCGGTCACCGCCAACGCGAGCGCCTGCGCGCCGGTGAAAGCGGCCGTCAGCTTCAGGCAACGCGCGAGCTCCGAGCGCTCGAGGACCCGCGCCAGGAGGAGGAACAGGAAGGGGTAGAACGGCAGCACCCAGTAGGCGCCGAAGACCAGGAGGGCGGCCGCGAGCGCGAGAAGCGCCATCGGCACCAGGAACGCCAGGGCGATTGCCCGCCAACCGGGGGCGCGAGCGACCTCGACCAGCCGCCGCCACCGCCGCCCGAGGTACCAGAGCGCCGGTCCGGCGAGGTAGAGGTGGGTGCCGGTGAAGATCAGCAGGTTCCGGGAGACCCTGTAATTCTTACTCTCGCCGGCGTGCCGGGAGTAGAAGTTGAACAGGACGGTGGCCCAGCAGTGGGAGGCGTTCCAGGCCAGGTGGGCGACGACGAAAGGCAGTGCGCCCAGCGCCATCAGAGCGAGCCCGAGGGTGCGGCGCCGGGTCTTCTCGACGCTCGTGAACCAGACGAGGAGCGCCACCGCGAGGAGCGCCGCCAGGTACTTGGCGAGAAACGCCAGCCCGAGGAAGACGCCGGCCGCCGCGTACCAGGCGAGGCCTTTCCCGGAGCCGCGGAGCGCGGCTCCGGGAAAGGCGCTCGGACGATCGATCGGATCGCCCCCCCTACCCTCGGTCCCGCCCCCCCTCACGGGGGGGCAGGAGGCCCCCGCGCGACCCGCGTGCTCCTCAACCAGACCTCCCTTGTCAGATCGAATCGGGTCCGGTGGCCCAGGCGCCGCGGGCGTGGCGCTCTCCTCGGCCAGGAACAGGGCCGCTCCGGCGAGGAACGTGCATGCGATCAGCGGCACGTCCGTGAGCATCGGAACGGCGAGGACGTGCGCCGGCACGAGCAGGAAGAGACTGCCGGCGAGATACGCTCGCTCCTCGTGGCCGATGCCGGCCGGCCGGGGCGGCGAGCGGAGCAGCAACCCCACGAGGCCGACCGCCAGGAGCGCGTGCAGCAGGACCGCGGGCAGCCGCAGGGCGAGGAGGGAGTCGCCGAGCCCGAGGGCGAAGAGCGGATGCAGGAGCCAGGCCGCCAGAGGCGGATGGTCGTAGTAGCCCCAGGCCGGCTCCCGGGCCCAGGTGAAGAGGTAGGCCTCGTCGCCCAGCACCGGGAACGCCGCAGCGAGAAAGGCCTTGTAAGCGACGGTACCGGCCAGGGTCGCCGCGAAAAGCCGGCGCGGACCCGCGGCACCGTCGCGGGATTCCGGGACTGCGTTGGGGAGTCCAGGCATCGCCGGGCCGGCGATGGTACCAGGCTGACCCGTCCGGCTCCGACGCGGAGGTGTGGAACGCGTTGTGCAGTACACTGGCGCCCTCCAGCCGCGCCAGGGTGTGCGCAGCCGGCCGCCGAGTCATCACGGAGGATGAGCCTTGATCGACCGCCGACCTGAAAGAGACTCCGACCGCCGACGGCGAGAGGGGCGCTGACTATGGCCGGAACCCTGGACTCCCCCTACCGCCACTCGACAGGCCTGGTCGACGTTCTCGACCGGGTGCTCGACAAGGGCCTGGTGGTGGCCGGCGACATCCGGGTCTCGCTGGCCGAGGTCGAGCTCTTGACCATCCGTATCCGGCTCCTGGTCTGCTCGATCGACAAGGCCGAGCAGATCGGGCTCGACTGGTGGCGGGACGACCCCAACCTCTCCGTCGCCGCCCGGACGTTGACGGCGGAGAACCAGGAGCTGCGCGGCCAGGTCCGGCTGTTGGAGGAGCGCCTGACCGCGCTCGAGGGTGCCGCCAGCCGCGAGCCCGCCGGGCGAGCGAAAGCGAAGAAGAGCCAATCCGGGAAGCAGAATAGGAGATAGGGATGCCGCTCGAACGAGCTTCCGGTGGTACCAGCCTGATCGACGTCCTCGATCGAGTGCTCGACAAGGGCATCGTCATCGATGCCTGGGTGCGGGTTTCTCTGGTGGGGATCGACCTCCTTACCGTGGAGGCCCGGATCGTGGTGGCGTCGATCGAGACCTACTTGAAATACTCCGAGGCCGTGGGCCAGGTGCCCTCCGTCTCCCGGCCGGCGATCGAGAGCGGGCAGCAGGAGGCCCTCCAGGCCGAGAATGCCGCCCTGCGCGCCGAGCTCGCGACCGAGCGCCGCGAGAGCGCTCGGCTGCGGGTCACCGCCAAGGCCGCCCAGGAGTGACGACCTGACACCCGATCGGCGGTAGCAACGGATGGGAGTCGCCCACCTCGACGCTTCCAGGGGATCCCGGGGCTCGCGGGACCCGGTGAGACGTCTGGCTCTGACCGACGCCCTGCTCGCCGAGCGCGACGCGCGGAGCTGCGCCCTGCGAACGCTCGAGTGGCTCCGCGAGGAGGCCGGCGCCGGCTCGGGACTCTGCCTGATGCTCGACCCCGACGGCAGGACCCTCCGCGGGCTCGCCGGGCTCGGCGTGGACGGGGACGGCGTCGAGCCGATGAAGATCGAGCTCTCGCAAAGCACCCATCCGCTGGTCGTGGCGATGGAGAGTCGCGAGCCGGTCGCCATGGAGGCGCCGGGCGAAAGCGGCCGCCGGCCGCCGCCGATCACCCCGCTCGGCCCGATCGGCTACACCATCGTGCCGCTCTCGGCGGGAGCGCGCGACGACCGCGGCCAGGTCGGTTTGCTGCTGGTCGCCGGGGCCGAGGGCCGGAGCCTGGACGAGGAGGTCCTGGCCTGGGCCGGCGGGCGCCTCGGAGTGCGCCTCGCGGCCCTCGCCTACTCGGCCGCGCGCGACGCCGAGGCTCGCCGGCGCCGTGAGGTCGAGTGGCTCCAGGGCGTCATCGAGGCGGTCACCGATCCGGTCCTGCTGACCGACGCCGAAGGCCGAATCCTGGTCGCCAACAGCGGCGCCGAGCACCTGCTGGCGGCCGCCGAGGAGGCCGCTGAGGGGCGCAGGCGGGCGGTGGCGCTCAACAACATGCTGTTCTCGGCCTCGCTGTTCACCGACACCGAGGATCAGCGCCCGCGCCGGCGCGAGCTGCTCCTGGTGAACCCGGTCGACGGCCAGGACCTGCTGCTCGAGCTGATCACCACGCCGTTCCCGCTGGGCAAGGGGGAGACCGGCCTGGTCTCGGTTCTCCGCGACGTCACCGACCTGTCGCGGGCGACCGCCGAGATCGAGGAGAACTACCGCAAGCTGCGCACCGCCGAGGCCGAGGTCCGGGCCGAGCGCGACCGGCTGGACGTGATCCTCAACGCCGTGCTCGACCCCGTCCTGGTGACCGATCCCGGCGGCAATATCGTGCTCATGAACCCCCCCGCCGAGCGGCTGTTCACCGTGCCCGCACCCAGCCGCGACCGGGAGTCCGAGCGACGGGTGCGGGCCAACGACGCGGTGTTCACCTCCTTCGCCACGGATCTCTACGCCGGCCGCTCGCAGCGTTGGCGGAAGGACCTCACCCTGTCCGACCCGGAGACCGGCGTGCAGATCCCGATGGAGGCGATCTCGGCCAAGACCGTTACCCGGCCGGGGCAGGAGACGGCGATCGTGACCATCCTCCACGACCAGAGCGAAGCGGCCGAGAAGGCGCTGCTCTACGACCAGGTCAAGCGGCATTCCGACGAGCTCGAGGAGCGGGTCCGGGAGGCCACCGGCGAGCTCGCCGACCAGAACGAGCTGCTGCGGCGCCAGGCGCTCCAGCTCGAGCACGCCTCGGCGATGAAGAGCCAGTTCCTCGCCAACGTCTCGCACGAGCTGCGGACGCCGCTCCACGCCATCGTGGGCTATACCTCGGTGCTCCTCGAAGGCATGGCGGGACCGCTCGCCGAGTCGCAGCAGGAGAAGCTCAAGCGGGTGGACTCGAACGCCAGCCACCTGCTGGCGATCATCAACGACCTGCTCGACCTGAGCCGGATCGAGTCGGGCAAGATGCCGGTGCGGATCGAGCGTTTCCCGGTGTCGGAAGTCTTCGACGAGGTCAGGACCGAGACCGAGTCGCTGATCCAGGCGAGCGACCTCGAGGTCCACTTCAAAGCGCTCGAAGACCTGCCCGAGCTGGCGACCGATCGCCAGAAGGTCAAGCAGATCCTGATCAACCTGCTGTCGAACGCCCTCAAGTTCACCCCCGCGGGCGAGGTCCGGATCGAGGCCAACTTCGACCGCACGGGCGACCAGGTGGCGATCTCGGTCACCGACACCGGAGTCGGGATCTCCCACGAGAGCCAGCAGACGATCTTCGAGGCCTTCGGCCAGAGCGCGAGCTACTTCGCGCCCAGCCAGATCGGCACCGGGCTGGGCCTTTCGATCTGCCGGCGCCTGGCGAAGATCCTGGGCGGCGACATCACTCTCGAGAGCGAGCCCGGCGAGGGCTCCACTTTCACCCTCGTCCTCCCCCGCCAGTTGGAGATCGTATGAAGCGCGGCGCGCCTCTCGTCCTGGTGGTGGACGACTTCGCGGCCGGCCGCGAGCTGTGCGCCGAGTACCTGTCGTTCCGGGGCTATGAGGTGGCCACCGCCACCGACGGCGCCGAGGCCCTCAACAAGGCCTTCGAGCTCGAGCCGGACGTCATCCTGATGGACCTCTCCCTGCCCGCGATCGACGGCTGGGAGGCGACCCGGAGGCTCCGCAGCGACCCCCGCACGCGAGCGATCAAGATCATCGCCCTGACCGCCCACGCGCTCGAGGCCGAGCGCGCCCGGGCCCTTGAGGCGGGATGCGACGAGGTGGTGACCAAGCCGGTGATCCCGAGGGAGCTGGAGCTCGTGGTTCGGCGCCAGCTCGGGCGGGAGACGACGCCGGCCGAGGACCGGGCTAGCGAGCGAGGAGCGCGATGAGCGACGAGAAAGCGAGGGGCCTGGAAGAACGGCCCGGAACCGCCGCCGTGGGGTCGCCCGAGCCGGACGGGGAGCTCCAGGGCAAGTACGTCTACTGCATCATCCACAGCGAGGAGGACCTCTCGTTCGGGCGGGCGGGGATCGGCGCCGAGCCGGCGGAGATCCACACCGTGAGCTTCAAGGACATCGCTGCCGTCACCTCCGACACCCCGCTCGAGGTCTACGACCCTACCCGGGAGAACGTCCTCGCCCACGAGCGGGTCAACGAGCTGGTGATGCTGAGGTTCACCGTCATCCCGATGTCCTTCGGCACCGTCTTCCGCACCGAGGACGACATCGTGGAGCTCCTCCGGAGCGCCTACGACGCCTTCAAGGACGTGCTGATCAAGATGCAGGGCAAGCTCGAGTTCGGCCTCAAAGTCCTCTGGGAGCCCGAGCTGATCATCCAGGA
>DATKCC010000453.1:0-6280 GCA_035513375.1 Thermoanaerobaculia bacterium
CGAGCAGACGGCCGTAGCTCTCGCCGTCGGAGAGCCCGGCGAGCCAGCCGATCAGGACCTGGCGGTTCTTCGGCGTGAACGGCTGGATCGAGGTGAACTCGACCGACCCGGCCGGCGCCCCCGGCGGGTGCCACATGACGAAGTAGGGGTCGACCGGCACCACCCGGCCGTAGTAGTTCTCGGTCGCCCGCACCCAGAGGTCCTCCTGGTTGTAGAACACCTGCGGATCGCGCATGTGGTACTTGGCGTAGACCAGCCCCTGGGCGAGGAAGAGGTCCGCCGGGTAGCGGGCATGGGCGCGCAGTGGCGCGGGCATCGCCTCGCGCGGCTGGAAGAGCCCCGGGAAGATCGCCGCCCAGGCCCGGATGAGCGGGTCGTCGGGCTCGAAGACGTAGAGGTCGACGGTGCCGTCGAAGGCGTCGACCACCGCCTTGACCGAGTTGCGGACGTAGCGCGCGCCCTGGAGGTGGGGTACGACCCGCTGCGCGATCCCGGAGCCGCCGTCGCCGACGGCGATCCGCTCGACCGAGGAGAACGGCTCGGAGTAGGGGAAGTAGGCGGAGGTGGTGTAGGCGTCGAGCAGCCAGTGGAGCCGGCCCTCGGCGAGGACCAGGTAGGGATCGTCGTCGAGCACCAGGAAGGGCGCCACCCGCGCCACCCGGTCGCGGATCTGGCGGTGGAACATGACCCGGCTCTCCGGGGTCGGGTACTCGGAGAGGAAGAAGCGCGTGCCGTCGAACATCCAGCCGACGACGAAGCGCCGCCAGAGGCTCGAGAGCGCCACCCCGCCGCGCCCCGCGTAGCGGATCGTGACGTTCTGGTCGCCCCGCGGGTGGTCGAACTCCTCCTCCCGGGTGTTGACGTAGACGTGCGTGTCGGTCAGCTCGCCGTAGTAGATCTGCGGCCGCTCGACCGCGAGCTCGGGGAAGGCGGCGACCGGCGGCAGGTCGCGCACCAGCAGGCGCGGCAGGCCCTCCGGCGTGAACTCGGCGACCGGAGCCATGGTCAGCCCGTAGCCGTGGGTGTACTTGAAGTGGAGGTTGACGAAGGTCTGGCTTTGCTCGGGAAGGTTGCCGACCTCGAGCTCCCGGGCCGAGATCATGACCTGGCGGTAGTCCTCCCCGATCCGGTAGCGGTCGACGTCGACGTCGACGAACTCGTAGTACAGGCGGATCTCCTGAAACTGGCGGTAGACCGCGTCGAGCGCCCGCCAGTCCCAGAGCCGCGCCTCCTGCAGCACCTCCCGGTTCTGGCGCGCGGTCTCGGCCGTGAACCGTCCGGTCGCCGGGAACTCCCGCTCCTCGATCCCGGCCAGGCCGAAGCCGTGGCTCGTGAGCTCGATGCTGTGGGCGATGTACGGGGCTTCGAAGCTGATCTCGTTGGGCTCGACCCAGAATCGCTGGACGCCGGCGGGGACGATCCCCAGCGCCAGCACCCAGACGGCTGCGACCAGAGCGGCCGGCGCCAGGAGCCCGGCCGGCGCCGAGAGCCGGCGGGGGGCCCCGAGGGCGACCGCCCGGTGGCCGGCCCAGCCGCGGCCGCCGCGGAAGGCGACGAGCCCGCCCGCCGCCGCGGTCAGCGCCGCCACCAGGAGGAGCGCCGGCAGCCGCACGTGGACGTCGGTCCAACCGGGGCCCCAGACCGAGCCCCAGTGAGCAAAGAGCAGGTGGGGGACGGCGAGGAGGCGGCCGACGGCGAGGATCCCGGCCAAGGTGCCGAGGGTCCGGCCCAGGGCGTCCAGGGCGGCGCCCTGCCGCCGCCGCTCCCAACCGGAGCCGCCGGTCCGGGACCGGGAGCGCCAGGAGGAGCGCGAGGAGCCCGGCGCCGGCGGCGCCGGCGAGGGTGCAGCCGGCCTCCGCGGCGACCGCCGTCCAGAAGCGCTCGCCGTACCCCAGGGCCTCGAACCAGAGCATCTCCCCCCAGAACGAGAGCGAGGCGAAGAACAGGATCGTGGCGAGCGCCAGGGCGGCGCCGGCCGCGAGCCGCAGCCGGCGGCGTGGCATACTGAGCCGCGACGCCCACCACTCTCGAACCGGGAGGGAGCATGCACGCCCGACGGACCGTATCCGCGATCCTCGCCCTCGCCCTCGTCACCCTCGGTCTCGCCGCCCTGGTGGGCGGGGCCGGCGCCGAGGGGGTGGACAAGCCGGTGCTCCACGCCCGGCACTGGCTCGCCATCACCGGCAAGCCGCTCGCCGCGACCGCCGGCGCCATGACCTTTCAGAAAGGCGGCAACGCGGTCGACGCCGCGGCCGCCATGCTGGCCGCCACCTGCACCATGTGGGACACCCTCGGCTGGGGGGGCGAGACCCAGGCCCTGATCTACCATCCGGAGCTGGGCAAGGTGATCGGCGTCAACGGCCTGGGGGTCGCCCCCACGGGCGCCACGGCGGAGCTCTTCCGCGAGCGGGGCGAGCGCTACCCGCCCGAGTTCGGGCCGCTCGCCGCGGTCACGCCGGGCAACCCGGGCGCCCTGATGACCCTCGTCTCCGAGTACGGGACCCTGTCACTCGAGGAGGTCCTGGCGCCGGCGATCGAGCTCGCCCACGGCTACCCCGTCGAGGCCCAGCTCGTCGGCCGGATCGCCCGCTACCGGGAGATGCTTGCCGGCTGGCCCTTCTCGAAGGGGGTCTTTCTCCCCGGGGACGGAGGGAGCCCGCCCGCGCCGGGGCAGATCTTCCGTCAGGAAGCCCTGGCGCGGACGCTCGAGAAGCTGGTCGCGGCCGAGCGCGAGGCGCTGGCTGCGGGCGCGGACCGCAAGCAGGCGATCCAGGCCGCCTACGATCGCTTCTACCGCGGCGACATCGCCAGCGAGCTGGTCCGGGGAACCCAGGAGGCCGGCGGGCTCCTGACGATGGCGGACCTCGACGCCTGGAGGGTGCGGATCGAGGAGCCGGTCTCGACCAGCTACAAGGGCATCGAGGTCTACAAGCTCACGGTCTGGACCCAGGGGCCGGCGATGCTCCAGGCCCTGAACCTGCTCGAGCCGATGGACCTCCAGGCGATGGGCTTCAACAGCCCGCGCTACGTCCACGCGCTCTATCAGGTGATGAACCTGGCCTTCGCCGACCGCGACTTCTACTACGGGGACCCCTCCTTCCCGCCCGAGGAGCCGGTCGCCGGGCTGCTGTCGAAGGCCTACGCCGACGCCCGCCGGGCCGGGATCGACTGGCAGCGCAACGACCCGGAGGTCAAGCCGGGCGACCCTTACGAATTCCAGGAAGGGGACCACCCATTCCGGGAGTACCTCGAGGCCTGGCCACCGGAGCGGGGGGAAGCGGCCGGGAGCGATCCCGCGCAGATCGTCCGCACGGGCTTCGACGAGGCGTTCCGCGCCGGGACGACCTCGATCGTGGCGGCGGACGCTCAAGGCTGGGTGGTCTCGGTCACCCCGAGCGGCGGCTGGGTGCCGGCCTTCGTCGCCGGCGACACTGGGATCGGGCTCTCCCAGCGGATGCAGAGCTTCGTCACCGACCCGGCGGAGGCCCCGTACAACGTGGTCGAGCCCGGCAAGCGCCCGCGGGTGACGCTGACCCCGACCCTGGCGCTCAAGGACGGCAAGCCTTACATCGCCTTCGCAGTCCAGGGCGGCGACACCCAGGACCAGAACCTCCTCCAGTACTTCCTGAACGTGGTCGAGTGGGGAATGGACGCCCAGGAGGCGGCCGAGGCGCCGAACATCACGAGCTACCAGATGATCTCGTCGTTCGGCGCCCACGAGAGCCAGCCGGGGCGGCTGACGCTACGGGAGGACACCTCCCCCTGGGTGGTCTCGGCGCTGCGCAAGATGGGCTATCGAGTGGAGCTCGACCTCAAGACCTCGGGGCCGATCACGGCGATCGTCTTCGACCACGAGCACGGCACCATGTGGGGTGCGGCGAGCGACTTCGGCGAGGACTATGGAGTGGGCTGGTAGTGAACCTCTGGTAGCATTCCCGTAACAGACTGTCTTTATAGATCCAGTCTCGATCCCTCGAAGACGTGCCCTGGGCGCGAGACCTAACCGAGGAGGAGGGGACGATGAACGCTCGATCCGAGAGGATTCATTTTGGCCTGGCGGCGCTCGCCGCCTTTCTGATCGCTGCGGCTCCGGTCCAGGTGTGGGCGCAGGAAGACCCGGCGCCGGCCGAGGAGGAGGCCGCAGCGCAGGACCAGGACCAGGAAGAAGGAGACGAAGAGGAGCCGGCGCAGCCGACGGTCTCCGAGGAGATCGTGGTCACCGGCTCGCGCATCGCAACCAGCCCGCTCCTGCAGCGGGCGCCGATCGTCGAGGTCGACGAGCTCGCACTCGAGCGGAGCGGGAAGACCAACCTCGGCGACGCGCTGCAACAGCTCCCGTCGATGGGCTCGGCGATCAACAAGAGCTTCAACGTGCCGGGCAACTCCGGCTTCCCGCAGGACGGCAACGGCATCGGCGCCGGAGCGATCGAGCTCTCGCTGCGCAACCTGGGGTCGAAGCGGACCCTGATCCTGGTCGACGGGCGGCGCTGGATCGCCGGCGCCTCGGCCTCCGGCGTGCCCGTGGCGGTCGACCTCAACACCATCCCGGCCAACGTCATCGAGCGGATCGAGGTGCTCCAGGACGGCGCCTCGGCGATCTACGGCTCCGACGCCATCGGCGGCGTGGTGAACATCATCACCAAGCAGGCGGTCGAGGGGATGCACGTTGCCCTCCACTCCGGGCAGTACGCGAGCGAAGGGGACGGCGAAGCGACGGAGGCGACGGCGCTCTGGGGCGGCGGCGGCGACACGACGCGGATCCTGGTCAGCGCCAGCTATTTCGACGAGCAGGGCATCTTCACCTCCGACCGCGCCCAGTCGGCGTTCCCGACGCCCTTCGCCACCAGCTGCCTCGCCGGCGGCTGCTCGTCGTTCACCCCGCAGGGGCGCTTCGTCCTCGGCCCTGCCTTCGACTTCTTCGACGTCACGATCGACGACGGCGTGCTCAACGACGGCGGCGCCAACAAACCCCAGTTCGATCCCAACAACCCGAACTTCGGCGGCTTCCACCAGTTCACGACCGCCGACCGGTTCAACTTCAACGGCTCGCAGTTCAACTACCTGCTGACCCCGAACGAGCGGGCCAACCTCTTCAGCAGCATCACCCACGACCTGACCGACCGGACGCGGGTGCTGTTCCGCGGCTCTTACATGAACCGCAAGTCCTCGACCCGGGCCGCGCCCGAGCCGCTGTGCCTGGGCAACGGCTGCGGCAACCGGATCCTCGAGAACATCGTCATCCATGCGGACCAGATCTACAACCCGTTCGGCGTCGATCTCTCGGTCGCGGACGGCACCCTCGAGTTCTTCGGCCGGCGGCCGCTGGAGTCAGGGCCGCGGAGGTTCCACCAGGAGGTCGATACCTACTACAGCCTCTTCGGCCTCGAGGGGGGGCTCGAAGCCGGCACCCGTTCCTTGTTCTGGGACGTGACCGCCAGCTACGGCGAGAACCGCGGGTTCCAGCAGAAGTTCGGCTCCCACAACGCCGCCAAGCTCTCCGTCGCGCTGGGCGACCCCGCGGTGTGCGCGGCGACCCCAAACTGCGTGCCGTTCAACCTCTTCGGCGGCCAGGGCCCGGACGGCCGGGGATCGATCACCCGGGAGATGCTCGACTACGTCGGGTTCACCCAGCGCGACTTCAGCGAGCAAACCCAGTTCGCCCTCGGCGGCAACATCACCGGCGACCTGTTCACCCTGCCCACGGGAACGGTCGGCTTCGCCGCCGGCGCCGAGTACCGCGAGCACGAGGGCTCGTTCCAGCCGGATCCGATCGCCGCGAGCGGCGAGACGGCGGGCATCCCCTCGGGGCCGACCGCGGGCGGCTTCGACGTGTCCGAGATCTACGGCGAGGTCAGCGTGCCGCTGGTCTTCGGCGCGCCGGCCGCCGAGTACCTCGAGCTCAACCTCGCCGGTCGCTACTCGGACTACAGCACCTTCGGCGGCGAGGACACCTACAAGGTCGGCCTGCTCTGGCAGCCGATCAACCGGCTCTCGCTGCGCGGCTCCTTCTCATCCGGCCTGCGGGCGCCCGGGATCGGTGAGCTCTTCGGCGGCGCGGCCCGCGAGGACTTCACCTTCATCGACCCTTGCGCCGACGTGCTCGGCCAGTTCGGCTCGGCCAACGGTGGCCGGGACGCGCCGCAGCCGCAGAACATCATCAACAACTGCGCCGCTCTGGGCGTTCCCGTCGACCTGCTGCAGCGCAACCCGCAGCTCTCGGCGGTCTCGGCCGGCAACGAGCGCCTCATCCCCGAGAGCTCGGACAACACCTCCTTCGGCG
>DATKCC010000454.1:0-2306 GCA_035513375.1 Thermoanaerobaculia bacterium
GCTGTCGCTCAAGCAGGCCGACATCAAGGAGGAGGTCGATGTCGCCAACGCCAAGGCGACCAAGGCGGGCGAGATGGAGCTCAAGGTCCAGGACATCGCGATCACCGAGCGCGAGGTCGAGCGCCGCAAGCTCGAGCTCAACGCCACCATCCGCGAGCAGGCAGACGCCAAGAAGTACGAGGCCGAGCGGTTGGCCGACGCCGAGCAGTACCGGGTAGTGCGCCAGGCCGAAGCCGAGAGGAAGCGGCGCGAGGAGCAGGCCCAAGCGCTCAAGGCGGAGGGCCTGGCCAAGGCCGCGGCCGACTCGGCCATGCGCCGGGACATCGGCACCGCCGAAGCCGACGCCATCCGGGCCAAGGGCAACGCCGAAGCCGAAGCGCGCCTGAAGCTCGCCGAGGCGCTCAAGATGTACAACGAGGCGGGCCTTTCGATCGAGGCCTTGAAGGTCCTGCCCGAGATCGCCGCCGCGGTTTCCGAGCCGCTGGCGCGGGCCGGCCAGACGACGATCATCAGCCAGGGCAACGGCCATACCGGCACCGGCGCCGCGAAGCTCACCGAGGACGTCGTCCAGGTGCTCTCCCAGCTCAGCCCGATCATGGAACAGCTCGCGGGGGTGGATCTCAAGCGTTTTCTCCAGGACATCTCGAACCTGCCCTCTCGGGCCGTCCGGCAGGGGAGCCCGCCCCCCGATCCGGACCTCGCGCCTTCGCCGAAGGCGGCGAGCCCGGCAGCTCCGAAGCGCACGGAGCCCCAGGGAAGCTGACCGGTGGCCGTTCCCCAGGGCGACTTCTCGAAGCTCCTCCGGGACCTCCGGGCCGCCGGACCGGTCGACCGGGTGCGGCTGCTCGCGAAGAGCTTGGCGGCACTCCGCGGGCTCTCGCCGTGGGACCGCAAGGTCCTCTTGCGGATGGCCGGGTTCGAGGGCGCCGAAGCCCTGGTCGAGCGCCTGGCCCAGGAGGACGAGGAGACCGGCCGCAGGCTCCGCCGCCTCCTCAAACAGCTCGAAGGGCGGCCGGAGGAGATGGAGCGTACCGTCCGGGCACTGGCCGATCCCGAGCGCCGGGGCGAGGCCCTCGACGAGCTGCTGAAGGCGCTCGACCAGGGGCTGGGCTCGGAGGAGGAGGCGGTGCCGCCGGCGCCCCCCCCGGAGCTCCCGGCAACACCGGTCGCGGAGCGGTCCGTCCCGGCCGGACAGAAGCCTCCCAAGCGCCGACGACCGGAGCGCCCGAGCCCTCGTCCCTCTCCGCGGCCCGCTCCGCAGCCCCCGAAGCCGGCTTCAGCCCGGCCGGGCGCTCCGGAGCCGGAGGCGGCGGGGCCTCCCGCCCCGCCCGAAGCGTCGCCAGCTCCGCCCTCTCCGGCAGCGCCATGGGCGGAGCGCGCCCGCGAGGTCGAGCCCGTCCGACCGGAGGCCCCTGCCCGGAGCCGGCCCGAGCCCGGTCCCGGCGAGAGCGTGCCGGAGGACCTCCGCCGGCAAGCCGTCCGGTCGGAGGCGCTGTCGGAGCCGCCCACCCACCTCGGGTCCCGATCGGCTTCCGCGGTCCTCACGATCCTCCGCGAGCTCCGGCGGCGGATCGCCGGCGGCGAAAGCCCCGACGCCAGCGAGCTGCGGCGGACGCTGGAGACCGAGATCCCCTTCCCCTGGGCGCGCCGCCGCGCTCTCGTGGCGTGGCTGGCGGCCGGGCCGCCCGACCTCGAGCAGGCCCTCGCATTGATCGAGGAGCTCCCCTCCCCTGCCGACCGCTTCTGGTGCCTCGGCGCGCTGGCGGACGCAGGCAGGTGGAGTGAGCCCGAGTGGCAGCGGATCGAGGTGGCGGCACCGACCGCCGCCGCCCGCCGGCGGCTGGAGCGCCGGCGGCGGGTGTAGGGGCGGAGCTCGTCTCCGCCCGCGCTATGCCCTGTCTATTCGAAGGACCGCTACGCCGCGTCCGGCCCAGAATGCGACATCGTCGACCGGCAGCCGCCCATCGTCCAGAATCAGCAGGAGCCGGAGCCTGCCGAACGGAAGCCGCGGCCCGGGTCGCCTCCGGTGGAGCCACCGCCGATCGCGCTCCCCGAGCCGCCGCACCTGCTGGCCGAGCTCGACCAGCGAGCGGGCGGGTCCGGCGACCAACGTCGGCCGGGCCCACGCGGCCGAGCCCGGCAGCGCCCGGGGATCGGGCTCGAGCAAGAGCGCCGAGCCGGTGGCCAGAGCCCAGGCGAGAAAGGTCCGGCCGGAGGCCGTGCGCAGGTCGAAGCTCGCGACGGCGATCTCCCGTCCCTGCCGCCGGCCGCCGGGTACCGCTGCCGCCACGTCCGCAGCCGCCCGA
>DATKCC010000455.1:0-2979 GCA_035513375.1 Thermoanaerobaculia bacterium
AGCTCCGCCGCGGGCCGGAAGGTGCCGTCGGCCGGCTCGATCGCCAGCTCCCAGGGCAGGTTCCTGGCGCCCGGGATGTGCCCGCCGCGGAGCGCCCCTTCCTCCGGCTGGCCCGGGGCGCCGAGGCGCTCTCCCGAGTACTCCTCCGGGCTGCGGACGTCGACCAGCGGTCGGCCGGCCCCGAGGTGCGCCAGCACGCCTTCGCGGAAGACCCGGATCTCGCGGTCGTCGCGCTCCGGCGCCCGGTACCGGGTCGCCGGGCGGACCGGAACCTCCCGGGTGAGCTGCCGCCCCTCCCGCTGCCATTTGACGCGCCCGCCGTCCATCAGCAGCGAACGCCGGTGGCCGAAGAGCCGGAAGACCCAGAAGGCGTAGGCCGCCCACTGGTTGCCGCGGTCGCCGTAGAGCACGACGTCAGTCTCGCGGGCGATCCCGAGCCGCCCCGCGAGCGCCTCGAAGCCGGCCCGGTCCAGGTAATCCCGGCGCACCGGGTGCCAGAGGTCCCGCCGCCAGTCGATCTCGACGGCGCCCGGGAGGTGGCCCGCCGGATAGAGCAGAGGGTCCTCGTCGCACTCGACCACCCGCACCGCGGGGTCGCCAAGCCGCTCGGCCACCCACCGGGTCGAGACCAGGACCTCGGGGTGGGCGTAGCCACGGTCCGCGATCGCACCCATCTGGGGAATACTACCGGGGCCTTTGATATCGTCCCGGCTCCAGGTGCTCGCGAGACCCTAGCAGCCCGTGGTGCGAGCGCCTTCCCCTGGCCTGGAGGCTCGAGGCATGAGGACGAGGAGACCCCGCCCAAACGGACGCTGCTTCTCTCCGATCGCCGGTTTCGCAGCTCCGTTCTTGGTCGCTGCCCTGGTCGTCCCGGCCCTCGGCGCCGCCGAACCCGCCCCGCGCGGGCCGCGGTTTCCGAACGTCC
This sequence comes from Thermoanaerobaculia bacterium, assembly GCA_035513375.1. Taxonomy (GTDB): domain Bacteria; phylum Acidobacteriota; class Thermoanaerobaculia; order Multivoradales; family DATKCC01; genus DATKCC01. The sequence continues at coordinate 926 of DATKCC010000455.1, forward strand.
TGATGATCTCGGTCGACACCCTGCGCACCGACCGGATGTCGGCCTACGGCTACCGGCGGCCGACCACGCCCGAGATCGACCGCGTGCTCGACCGGGGGACACGCTTCACCGAGGCCCGGACCGTCGAGCCCCTGACCGGCCCCGCCTCGAGCTCGCTCCTGACCTCTCGCTTCCCGCACGAGCACGGCGCGACCCGCAATGGCCTGCGGCTCCGGCCAGGCCTGGTGTCGCTGCCCAAGCTCCTCGGCAAGCGCGGCTACCGCACCGCCGCTCTCGTCGGCAACTGGACGCTACGCAACGAGCTCTCGGGGCTGGCCGAGCACTTCGACGAGTACCACGAGGTCTTCACCCGCAATCGCTGGTTCGGCCTGTTCAACGACGAGGCGACCGGCGAGGATCTCACCGCCGAGGCCCTCGCCTGGATCGCGGAGCACCGGAACGAGCAGCCCGAGCACCCTTATTTCGTCTGGGTGCACTACGTCGAGCCCCACGCTCCGTACCGATTCTGGGAGGAGTTCGCGGGCGGGCTCGGCATCCGCCACCGGCGGGGGGTCTCCAAGAGCGACCGCTACGACACCGAGGTGGCTTACACCGACCGCGAGGTGGGGCGCCTGGTGCGCGCCGTGGGCGGCGCCGACGGTGCGCTCCAGGACACCCTGGTGGTGTTCACGGCGGACCATGGCGAGAGCCTGGGGGAGCACGCCTACTGGGGGCACGGTCGGCACCTCTACGACAACAGCCTGCGCATCCCGATGGGCATCGTCTGGCCCGGCCGCGTCCCCTCCGGGGCGATCGCGGAGCCGGCGCTGATCCTCGATGTCGCCCCCACAGTCCTCGGCCTCCTCGGCTTGGCCGAGCCCGAGGGCCTCCGCGGCTTGGACTGGTCCCGGGTCTTCCGCGGCGACGCCGAGGCGCCGGTGCGGGCGGGCCACTTCCAGGCCCACAAGGGCGCGGTCCAGTTCGACCACACCTCCTCGGCGGCCCGCGCCGACGGCCTGCTCGAAGTGGGCAGCGTCACCGGAGCACGCAAGGAGATCCTGGACGTGGGGCGCGGCGTGGTGAGGATCTTCGACCTCACCCGTGACCCGCAGGAGCTCCGGGACCTTGCGGAACCGGGGACGAAGCCGTCGCCGGACCTCGTGATCTGGCTCGAAGCGGTCCGGCACGGGCTGCGGGCGGCTTCCGACATCCCGGCGGCCCGGCTCGATTCCGAATCGCGCGAGCGCCTGAGGGCGCTCGGCTACGTGGATTGAAGGAGCTCCGCACTGGACCACCCCCCTCTCCCTCGGTCCCTCTCCCACACAGACCTCGTGCTCCAGAATTGCCTTGGCTGGAGCGGGCATAGGAGCTAGTGGACCCTCGTGACCGCGTAGCTTCGCCGTGGGCGTTACTGCGAGCCGACCTCGGGACCTGGTGGCGGTTCTCGCGGCCGGTCGCGGTCCTCCGGGCCGAGCGGCCGGACGATGTGCCACCCCTGCTCGGCGAGCTGGAGGCTGCGGCGCGGGGAGGCCTCTGGGGGGTGGGCTTCGTAACCTACGAGTCGGCGGCGGCCTTCGACCGGGCGCTGATCACGCGGCGGCAGGCCCCGGGCGTGCCGGCGGCCTGGTTCGCACTCTTCGAGGGCCCCGAGGAAGCGGCTCCGCCGGCCGCCTCGACCGAGAGCGGGAGGGCCCGCTTCGCCCTCTCCGCCTCGGTCTCGGAGGAGGAGTACCTGGCGGGGGTAGCCGCGATCCGGGAGGCGATCGCCCGCGGCGAGACCTATCAGGCGAACTGGACCTACCGGCTCCGAGGGTCGCTGGCCGCGCCGGAAGGCGGCGCTTCCCTGCCGCCGCTCGAGCTCTTCGCCCGCCTCCGCGCCCGCCAGGACGCGCCCTATGCCGCCTTCCTCGACCTGGGCGCGCCGGCGGGCGCGCGGGACGGGGCCGGCGCCGCCGTCTGCTCGGTCTCGCCGGAGCTCTTCTTCAGCCGCCGGGGCCGCAAGCTCCTGTGCCGCCCGATGAAGGGGACCGCGCCCCGCGGCCGATCGGCCGAGGAGGACCTGGGGCTCGCCGAGG
>DATKCC010000456.1:0-2044 GCA_035513375.1 Thermoanaerobaculia bacterium
TCGCCGGTCAGGTCGATGTCGCGGACCAGGTAGGGCTCGCCCGATTCGGACGCGGCGGCGGGGGCGACGGTCGCCGCCGTCAGCAGGCAGAGGACCGGGATCGGGGCGAAGAACGCGGACGGCGAAGAGCGGGCCTTGTGCATGGATGGGGTTCTCCGGAGCCGGAAGCTTGATGCCGGAACAGCATATCAGGCCGCCGGGAGGGGCGCAAGAGCGGCCCCTCCCCGGCCGGGCATGAAGGGCTTCACTCCGCCTTCGACTTGAGCACCGCCACGAACGCCTCCTGGGGGATCTCGACGGCGCCCACCACCTTCATGCGCTTTTTGCCCTCCTTCTGCTTCTCGAGGAGCTTGCGCTTCCTGGTGATGTCGCCGCCGTAGCACTTGGCGGTGACGTCCTTCCTGTAGGCGCTGATCGTGGTCCGGGCGATGATCGTGCCGCCGATCGCGCCCTGGATGGCGATCTTGAACTGCTGGCGGGGGATGGTCTCGGCCAGGCGGTCGCAGTAGGTGAGGGCGCGGGGTCGGGCCTTGTCCCGGTGGACGAGCTGCGAGAGGGCGTCGACCGGCTCGCCGTTGACCAGGATGTCGACCTTGGCGAGATCGGTCGCCCGGTAGTCGAGGAGCTCCCAGTCGAACGAGCCGTAGCCTTGCGTGACCGACTTCAGGCGGTCGTAGAAGTCGAACAGCACCTCGGCGAGTGGCAGCTCGGCGGTGAGCTCCACGCGGCCGACCGCCAGGTAGTGGAAGGTGACGTCCTCGCCCCGGCGCTCCCGGCAGAGCTCCATCACCGGCCCGATGTAGCGCTCGGGAATCATGATCGAGGCCTTGATGTAGGGCTCCTCGGTGCCGCCGATCCGTGCCGGGTCCGGGTAGAGGGCCGGGTTGTCCACCCACTGCTCCTCGCCGCTCGTCAGGGTCACCCGGTAGCGAACCGACGGCGCGGTCAGGATCAGCGCCAGGTCGAACTCCCGCTTGAGCCGCTCCTGGACCACGTCGAGATGGAGGAGCCCCAGGAAGCCGCAGCGGAAGCCGAAGCCGAGGGCGGTCGAGGAGTCCTTCTCCCAGGTCAGCGAGGCGTCGTTGAGCGCGAGCTTGTCGAGCGCCTTCGCCAGGTCCTCGTAGTCGTCGGTCGACACCGGGTAGAGGGAGGCGAAGACCACGGGCTTGGCCTCCTTGTAGCCCGGAAGCGGCTCGGTCGCCCGCCGGTCGGTCTCGGTGATGGTGTCGCCCACCTCGATGTCGGCGATCGACTTGATGCCGGCGACCACGTAGCCGACCGATCCGGCGGGCAGAGCGTCGGTCGGCACCTCCCGGAGCTGGAGCCGCCCCACCTCCTCGACCTCGTGGTCGGCGCCGGTGTGGAGGAAGCGCACCCGCTGCCCCGGCCGCAGCGTCCCTTCGCGCACCCGGACGAGGAGCACGACGCCCCGGTAGGGGTCGTACTGGGCGTCGAAGACCAGCGCCCGGAGCGGCGCTTCCGGGTCGCCCACCGGCGCCGGCAGCTTGGTTACGATCGCCTCCAGCACCTCGTCGATTCCGGTCCCCTCCTTGGCCGAGCAGAGCGGCGCCTCGAAAGGGTCGAGCCCGAGGTCCTCGGCGATCTCCTCGCGCACCCGGTCGACCTCGGCCGACGGCAGATCGATCTTGTTGATCACCGGCACGATCTCGAGGTCGTGCTCGAGGGCGAGGTAGAGGTTCGCGACCGTCTGCGCCTCGACCCCCTGGGAGGCGTCGATCACCAGCAGGGCGCCGTCGGCCGCCAGTAACGCCCGCCGGACCTCGTGGGAGAAGTCGACGTGACCGGGGGTGTCGATCAGGTTGAGGCGGTACTCGTGGCCGTCCCGGGCCGTGTAATGGAGAGTGATGGTGTTTGACTTGATGGTGATGCCGCGCTCGCGCTCCAAGTCCATCGAGTCGAGGATCTGGTCCCGGAACTCCCGCGTCGAGACCCCGCCGCAGCGCTGGATCAGCCGGTCGGCGAGGGTCGACTTGCCATGGTCGATGTGGGCGATGATCGAGAAGTTGCGGATCCGTTCCAAGGT
>DATKCC010000457.1:0-6770 GCA_035513375.1 Thermoanaerobaculia bacterium
CAAGGTGACGGTCTTCTTCCGCTACCGACAGCTCCGCCGCCCCCAGCTCGGGCAGGAGATCCTGGACCACGTGGAGAAGACCCTCGCCGACGCGGCCAACGTGGAGCACCGGACCCGGGGGCTCGAAGGGCGCCAGATGACTATGATCCTGTCGCCGAAGCCCCAGAAGAAGGAGAAGGAGAAGAGGGAGCCGGAGGTCGCGCCGCCCAAGGTAGAGGAAGCCCAGCAGGAGAAGGAAGCCTCGTAGGGTGGGACTCGGCCCACCGAAACCTCCGCGACCGCTTCAGCCATGACCGGCGCGCCAAGGCGCACCCTGCCAGGGAATGGCACCCGGTCCTACCGGGTTAGGTCTCCCTCCTGTCGCACCTCGATCAGGCCGCGCATCAGCACCGGGTGAAGCGTACAGATGTACTCGTGGATCCCGGGCGTCCGGGACGCCCGGATCTCGAGGCTGGCGACCCCGCCGTTCGCGATCAGGGGCGTTGCGAGCCCCATCCCCTCCGCCGCCAGGTCGTGCACCATCCCCGGATCCCCGTTCTCGAGGACGATCCGGATCCGCTCACCCGCGGCGAAGCGCAGCGTCGGGTTGGGCACCTCCCCGCCCGGCAGGTAGAACGCCATGTCCCGGGCTACCAGCCGCACCTCCCGCGCCGACGGGCCGGCGTCGATCCCTGCTCCGACCGCCATCAGGGCGAGGGCGGTGGCGAGGAACGCGGCGGCGGCAGCGAGGGCCGTAACCTTGGCGATGCGGCGATTCGACATGGGGCGGTCTCCGATTTCGAGTCCTTGAAGGATTATCCGATCAGCATTCCGGTCGCGTACATGATCGCCATGCCGACCAGCAGGCCGCCGGCGACCGGGACCGTCCGGACCAACGCTCCTAGAGGCCGCTCCCGCGCCATTCCCCTGGCGATCTGGGCGACCACCTGGGCGATGGCGCCGGCGCCGACGGCGAGGAACAGGACCGACCAGACCGGCGAGTAGACGAAGCCGCCGAGCCAGGCGCCGGCGATCGTCGGTGCGCCGGCCACGAGCCCGAGCACGGCGAGCCGCGCCACCGGCACCCGCCCGGCCGGCGCGGGTTCGTCCTCCTGCCGCCCGCCGCGGCCGGCGAGCGGCGCCACGATGGCCAAGCCTTCGGTCGTGTTGTGGAGCGTGAAGCCGACGATCAGCAGGGTCCCTAGGGCAGCCTCACCCAGCGCGAAGGCGGCGCCGATCGCGAGCCCCTCGGCGAAGTTGTGGAGCCCGATCCCGAGCGCGATCAGGAGGGCCGTGGCCCAGGCTGCCCCGATGGCGCCCGCCCGGGCGCGGAGGCGCTCGCCCAGGACCTCGATCGCGAGGAAGGCGAAGCCGGCGGCGAAGACGAACAGCACGACCCCCTGGTAGGACGCCGGCATCCCGGCCGCGATCTCGAGGCCATCGTGGGACGCATCGACCAGCAGGAACAGGAGCAGGCCCACGGTCAGGGCGAGGGCGAAGTCGAGCCCCCGACGGCCGAGGCGGTGGACCAGCGGGTACCAGGCGAGGCCGAGGGCGACCGGCAGCACTCCGACGTAGAGCCCGATCAGCGTGAAGGCCGCGAAGAAGCGCCCCGAGGGCCTCGGTGTCGCCACCGCCACCTCGATCGTGTGGTCGAAGGTGACGCCGGTCGCGCTCACCACGCGAAGCTCGTGGAGCTCGCCCGCGACCCAGGGGTAGGGGATCGCCAGGGTGGCCCGCTCCAGGTGGCGGAGCTCGGCCTTGGGGTGGGCCGCGAAATCCCAGTAGGCCTCGTCGATCATCACCTGGGCGATCCGCACCGGGTCGGGGCCGTCGTTGAGGACCGTCGCCCGGATGCCCTCCGGGCCGAGCTCGATCCGCTGGAAACTGAGAACCTCGACCGGCGGCGCGTCGCCGCGGATCGCCTCGGTCGGGTCGAAGGCGAGGATCAGGGCGAGCAGCCCGGCAAGGAGCACGAGCGGGAGCAGGCCGAGGAGCCAGAGCCGCGCCGTCACGCGCCCTCCCTCCCGGCGGCCCGGGCTCCGGCCTCCGCGCCCTCCTCGGCCAGGAAGAGGCCCATCCAGCCGAGCTCTGCGAACTCGCTCTGGTGGGCGTGGAACATGAACTCCCCCGGGTAGCGGAAGCGGGTCTCGAGGATCGCGCGCTCGCCCTGGCAGAGCATGATCGTGTCGGTCGTCTCCGCCGTGTCGAGCCTGGTGCCGGTGCGGTAGACGTCGAAGAACATGCCGTGGAGGTGGAAGCTGTTGATCGGGTCGAACTCGGTCACGTTGACGACGTAGATCCGCACCAGCTCACCCACCCGTACCCGCACCGGCTCGGCCATGTGGAAGTGGGCGGCGGTGTTGACGGCGTAGACCTCGTTGCCGCCGTCGAAATTGGTGTCGAAGCCGTTCATCACCATCACCAGCTCGTCGGCCGGCTCGCGGCCGCCGCGAGGGTCGACGATGAAGGCGCCGTAGAGGCCCTTGTGGATGTGGCGCTTCAGCGGGTTGGCGTGGCAGTGGTAGAGGTGGAGGCCGAACGGCTCGGCGTCGAACTCGTACAGGAAGCTCTCGCCGGGCAGTACCTGCTGATCGGGGAGCGAGCCGTCCATCTCCGGCGGGTGCCAGCCGTGGAAATGGATCGTGTGCGGATGGGCGCCCTGGTTCAAGAACCGGACGCGGATCCGGTCGCCCTCGGTCGCCCTCAGGGTCGGCCCGGGGACCTCGCCGTTGTAGGTCCAGGCGGGGAAGAAGACCCCCGGGGCGATCTCGATCTCCCGGTCGACGGCGACGATCTCGTACTCGCGCAGGACCGTGCCGTCCGGGCGCCGCTGCTCGCGGTACCAGCGGGAGCGCTCCGGCTCCGGGAGGTGCGAGAAGTTCCAGGAGCGCAGAAAGGCGCCGGGGTCGAAGGCGTCGGTCGCCACCCGGCCCACCACACCCATGGTATGCGCCGCGTGGCCGGCGACCTCCGGGTCGATGGCGCCGTGGCCTCCACGGTGGGCCGGCGCTCGAGCCGGCAGACCGGCGGCCGCGCGGCGGTTCCACAGGGCGCCCAGCACGCCGGTCGCCGAGCCCAGACCCGCGAGCCGGAGCACCGAACGGCGCGAAAGACCGCCGGAGGCCGCCTGGCCATCGGCGTTTTGATTGCCGCCGCGCTCGTTTTTTGACATGTCAAAATCATACCTCCGGCGGCCGTCGGAGTCAAGGGGTTGGAGTAGTACACTGGGGTCGTGGCCACGAGCACGGTCGAGGACTACCTCAAAGCGATCCTCGTCGAGGAGCAGCGCGATGCCGAGTCGTTGGTGACAACCGGCCGGATCGCCACGGCGTGCCAGGTCGCCCCGGGCACCGCAACGAGCATGGTCAAGACGCTCGCCGACAGCGGGCTGGTGACCTACGAGCCCTATAGCGGCGTGCGGCTGACCGAAGCCGGCCGCCAGCTCGCCGCCCACGTGCTCCGCCGCCACCGGCTGGTGGAGCTCTTCCTGGTCGAGGTCCTGGGCATGGATTGGAGCGGCGTCCACGCCGAGGCCGAGCGGCTCGAGCACGCGGTCTCGGACGACTTGATCGCACGGATGGACGAGATGCTCGGCCATCCGTCGGTCGACCCCCACGGCGACCCGATCCCCGACGCCCAGGGCCTGGTCGAGGAGCCGGATCTGCCGAGCCTCGCCAACTGCCCGATCCGCCGGCCGTTCCGGGTCGCGCGTGTCCGCGACCAGACGCCGGAGTTCCTGCGCCTGGTCGAGCGCCGGGGGCTGATGCCGGGCAGCCGGGTGCGGGTCGAGGAGCGCGACCCGGCGGCCGAGACGGTGTCCCTGGTCGTCGACGGGGGAGGCGGCGAGGCCGAGGGGAGGCTCTCGCTCGGTCTGCGGGCGGCGTCGAAGATCCTCGTCGGCGCGCTGTAAGTTGCCTTCGCCAAAGGAAGACGCCCACAAGATCTGGTGTGACAACCCCTTGACAACCGCAGCATCCTGGGGCACACTCGCGGATGCGTCTCATGCGTCGCTGATCGCTTTGGAATCAATCGGCCGGCTGCAGCGTTGCCGGTGTCCCGGGCTGTCGCCTTCGGGGGGGCTCCCGGGGCGGAAACCTCGCCAGGAGGAGAACCATGGCTCCCGAAACCGCACCGCTCACCCCTGTCACCGAGAGCTCGCCGGAACCGCCTGCGGCCCGCGCCTCCCAGCCGGAGACGGCCCAGGAGAGAGGAGGGCTGCGCTTCGCTCGGCGCTTCACCGAGCCGGGGGTCGACCCGTTCGACGCCGTCGAATGGGAGGTGCGCGACGCGGTGATCGCCGATGAGAAGGGCGGCACGGTGTTCGAGCAGCCGGCGGTCGAGGTGCCGAAGGCATGGTCCCAGACCGCGACCAACGTGGTGGTCTCGAAGTACTTCCGGGGGCAGCTCGGGACGCCCGGTCGGGAGACCTCGGTGCGCCAGCTCATCGGCCGGGTCGCGGACACCATCGCCGGCTGGGGCCGCGTGGACGGCTACTTCGCGGCCGAGGAGGACGCCGAGACCTTCCACGCCGAGCTGACCCACGTCCTGCTCCACCAAATGGCCTGCTTCAACTCGCCGGTCTGGTTCAACGCCGGCATCGAGGAGCGGCCCCAGTGCTCGGCTTGCTTCATCAACTCGGTCCAGGACACCATGGCCTCGATCCTCGACCTCGCCAAGACCGAGGGGATGCTGTTCAAGTACGGCTCGGGCACCGGCTCGAACCTCTCCAGCATCCGCTCCTCGCGGGAGAACCTGGCCGGCGGCGGCACCGCCTCCGGTCCGGTCTCCTTCATGCGCGGCTTCGATGCCTTCGCCGGCGTGATCAAGAGCGGCGGCAAGACCCGCCGCGCGGCCAAGATGGTGATCCTGAACGCCGACCACCCGGACATCGTCGAGTTCATCGAGTGCAAGGAGACCGAGGAGCGCAAGGCCTGGGCGCTGATCGACGCCGGCTACGAGGGGGGCTTCAACGTCCCCGGCGGCGCCTATGACTCGGTCTTCTACCAGAACGCGAACCACTCGGTGCGCGCGACCGACGAGTTCATGGAGGCGGTGCTCGCGGACGGTGAGTGGACGACCCGGGCGGTGACCTCGGGTGAGCCGATGGACACCTACCCGGCCCGCGAGCTGCTCGAGAAGATGGCCGCCTCGGCCTGGCAGTGCGGCGATCCGGGGCTCCAGTACGACACCACGATCAACGACTGGCACACCTGCGCCGGGACCGGTCGGATCAACTCCTCGAACCCGTGCTCGGAGTACATGTTCCTCGACGACACAGCGTGCAATCTGGCGTCGCTCAACCTGATGAAGTTCTACGGCGCCGACTCGGGCTTCGACGTCGAGGGCTTCCGCCACACCTGTGAAGTGGTGATCTCCGGCATGGAGATCATCGTCGGCAACGCCAGCTACCCGACGCCGGCGATCGGCGAGAACTCCCGCAAGTTCCGACCCCTCGGGATCGGCTACGCCAACCTGGGCGCCCTGCTCATGGCCCGCGGGCTGCCCTACGACTCCGACTCGGGCCGCGACTACGCTGCCGCGATCACCGCCTTGATGTCGGGCGCGGCCTACGCCCAGAGCGGGCGGATCGCCGCCGCCATCGGGCCGTTCGAGGAGTTCGAGACCAACCGCGAGCCGATGCTGCGCGTGATGCGCAAGCACCGCGAAGCGATCAGGCGCATCGACGCCGCCCATGTGCCGTTCGAGATTCTGCGGGCGGCCAAGGCCTCGTGGGACGAGGTCGTCGAGCTCGGCGACGGAGACGGGCTTCGCAACAGCCAGATCTCGGTCCTCGCCCCGACCGGGACGATCGCCTTCATGATGGACTGCGACACGACCGGGGTCGAGCCGGACATCGCGCTCGTCAAGTACAAGCGCCTGGTCGGCGGCGGCATGATCAAGATCGTCAACAACACGGTGCCGCTGGCGCTCAAGCGTCTGGGCTACGACAAGGAGGAGGTCCGCGCGATCGTCGAGTACGTGGACGAGAACGACACGATCGAGGGCGCGCCCGACCTGAAGGACGAGCACCTGCCGGTCTTCGATTGCGCCTTCAAGCCGGCCCAGGGCACGCGCTCGATCGCCTTCCGCGGGCACTTGAAGATGCTGGGCGCGGTGCAGCCGTTCATCTCCGGAGCGATCTCGAAGACGATCAACATGCCGGAGGATTCGACCCCTGAGAACATCTTCGGCGCCTATATCGAGGGCTGGCAGATGGGCTTGAAGGCGGTCGCCATCTACCGCGACGGTTGCAAGCGGAGCCAGCCGCTCTCGACCAAGCGATCCGAGCTCTCGACCCGGGTGTCGGAGGAGGCGAAGCCGGTGCGGCGGAAGCTCGCCGACGAGCGCCAGGCACTGACCCACAAGTTCCGGGTCGGCGACCACGAGGGCTACATCACCGTCGGCCTCTACAAGAACGGTCAGCCGGGGGAGATCTTCCTGACCATGGCCAAGGAGGGCTCGACCATCTCGGGCCTGATGGACGCCTTCGCGACCGCGATCTCGATCGCCCTCCAGTACGGCGTACCGCTCAAGACCCTGGTCGACAAGTTCAGCCACACCCGCTTCGAGCCTTCGGGCTTCACCAAGAATCCGGAGATCCCGATCGCGAAGTCGATCACCGACTACATCTTCCGCTGGCTCGCGTCGCGCTTCCTTTCGACCGAGGAGAAGCAGCAGGTGGGCGTGATCCTCCGCGACGAGCCGGTGGCGGCCGGAGCGGCGGCGAGCAACGGACACGGGGAGGGGGGCGGCGCCGAGGAGGCCGGAGCCGGAGGCGAGGCGGCGGG
>DATKCC010000458.1:0-13542 GCA_035513375.1 Thermoanaerobaculia bacterium
GCCTCGTCCGCCTCGAGGTCGATCCGGGGTACGTACTCCTGCTCGCCCTGGAATCCCTTGAGGGTCTCGCCGAAGGCGGCCGAGAGGTAGCGCTGCGCCCACCAGAAGACGTCCTGGCGGCGGAGCCGGTTCTGCATCCGCCGCATGCGCTCGGCGCGTTCCTCGCGCGGCATGCGGAGCGCCCGTTCGAGCGCCTCGGCCACACCCTCGACGTCGTAGGGGTTGACCAGCAGCGCCCCGGACTGGAGCTGGGCCGCGGCGCCGGCGAACTCCGAGAGGATCAGCACGCCGTCGCGCTCGACCTGGCAGGCGCAGTACTCCTTGGCGACCAGGTTCATGCCGTCCTTGAGGGGGGTCACGAAGGCGACCTCGGCCATCCGGTAGAGAGCGATCAGGGTACGGTGGACGAGGCTCCGGTAGTAGTAGTGGACCGGCACCCAGCCGACGGTGGCGAAGCGGCCGTTGATCTCCCCCACCATCTGTTCGATCTCGACCTTCAGGTCCTGGTACTCGGCGACCCCCTCCCGGCTCGGCACGCTCACCTGGAAGAAGACCACCCGCTCGCGGAGCTTCGGGTAGCGCTCGAGAGCGGTGCGGAAGGCCTGGAGCCGCTGCGGGATGCCCTTGGTGTAGTCCTGGCGGTCGACGCCCAGGACGAGAGCCACGTCGCCCAGGTCCCGGCGCAGCTCGGCGATCCGGGTCACGACCTCGGGCGAGGCCGCGGCCCGGGCGTAGGCTTGGTAGTCGATGCCTACGGGGAAGCTCGCGACCGAGACGGTGCGGGTGCGCCCCTTGAGCGGGAGAATCGCCTCGATCAGCGAGCCCCGCCCCCGGGTCTTGACGTCCGGCAGGAGGTGGCGGACGCAGGTGAGGAAGTTGCGCCGGTCGCGGACGGTCTGAAAGCCGACCACATCGTGGGAGACGAGCCCGCGGAGGATCGACGCCCGCCAGGGCAGCTTGACGAAGATGTCGAGCGGCGGGAACGGGGTGTGGAGAAAGAAGCCGATCCGGCGGTCCTCGGTCGCCTCGCGGACGAACTGGCCAACGTGGATGAGCTGGTAGTCCTGGACCCAGATGAAGTCGCCGGGCTCGGAGGCCTCGACCACCGCCTCGGCGAACTTGCGGTTCACCTCCCGGTAGGCCCGCCAGTAGACCGGGTCGAAGTCGCAGGCGTCGAGGAAGTCGTGGAACAGAGGCCAGAGGACCGAGTTCGAGAAGCCGAGGTAGAAGAGCTCCACCTCCTCCTCGGACAGCGGTACCGGGTGAAGCTCGTAGCCGGTCTTCGCCACCGCCTCCTGGGCGACCTCGCGCCACCCCTCGTCCGCGCCCGAGACCCCCGGCCAGCCGACCCAGACGCCCCCCTTCTCCTGGAGGATCGGCGCCACCGCCTGGACCAGACCGCCCGAGCCGGCGTGGACCTCCCAGCCCGCGGGACCTTTCTGGAGGACGATCGGCAGCCGGTTGGAGACGATGATCATGCGGTCCGGTTCCAGGGTGCTCCTTCCACTCTACCTCCGCTCCTTCGCGACGATCGTAGGGTGGGCCGAGGCCCACCGGGTGATCCGAGCCTGCGCCGTGGTGGGCCGAAGCTCTCTGGTGGGCCAAGGCCCACCCTACACCGGCTGCTCGGCGAAGTCCGCCAGGAACCGCCGCACCTCCTCCGGGTCTCGGAGCCGGAAGCTGGCCGCGGTCTCCCGAGGCTCCTCCGCGACCAGGATGCCGAGGCCGCCGTCCCCGGGGCGCTCCCGGAGCACCCGGAAGGCGTCCTCGTCGGTGACGTCGTCGCCCAGGTAGACCGGCACTACGTCCGGCCGGTCGAGGCCCAGCGCGCCGAGAATCCAGACGACCGCCCGCCCCTTGTCCCAGTCGAGGTCGGGCCGGAGCTCCCAGACCATCTTGCCGCCCGTCTTGCGCAGCCCGGGATGGGCCGCCAGCAGCCGGTCGACGACCCTCTCCACCTCGCGGACGCGATCGGGATCGACGCGCCGGTAGTGGACGGCGACGGTGAAGCGCTTGGGCTCGACCTGCGCGCCCGGGACGCGGGCGAGCTCGGCTTCGAGCTCCCGGGTGATGGCGGCGACCACCGGCTCCGCCGCGGCCGCGGGCGCGAATCGGAGCGGCCCGGCGATGTCGAAGCCGTGGCTCCCGGCGCAGGCGATGCCCGGCAGGTCCACGAGCCGTTCCACGTCCTCGCGGCCGCGGCCGCTCACGACCAGGGTCGGGTAGCGGGCGGCGAGGCGGCGCAGCACCTCCCGCGTCGCCGCCGGCAGCAGTGCGAGCTCCGGACGCTCGACGATCGGGGTGAGCGTCCCGTCATAGTCGAGGAAGAAGGCCGGTCGGCGCCCGGCGATCACCGTGCGCAGGCGGTCGAGCTCGTCGAGGGCCGAAGGGACGTCGGCAGCCTGCAAGTTCTGCATGATCCTGTAGGAGCTACAAAGCCCGGCCGCAGCTCACGTGACGTCCCCCAGCGCCGCCTCGAGCGCCTCCCGGAGCCGCGCCAGACCCCGCGTACGGTCGCGACCGAGCTGGATCCGGAGGATGGCGCGCCCGCGCTCGCGGAGGGCCCTGCAATCGCCGAGAGCCTGCGCCCGGACGAGGTCGCCGAAGCCGTGGTCGGCCCCGGGTATCGGGACTTCGACCGCAGGCTCGTCGACGAGCTGGAGGAAGAGCCCGCTCGGCGGTCCACCCTTGTGGAGCTGACCCGTCGAGTGCAGGAACCGCGGACCGTATCCGATGCTGGTGGCGATGCCCGTCCGATCGGCCAGCACCAGGCGGAGCTCGTCGAGGCCGTGGGTGGTGCCGGCGTCCGGGGGCAGGAACGCCTGGAGCGCGGCGTACCGGCCGGGTCCGGCGGGCTCGATCCAGCGCGCCAGCGCCTCCAGCAGCCGGACGGGATGGTCGGTGGAGACCTCGTCGACCGGGGGGCGCCCGCCGGCGCCATCCTCGGCCCCCCCCGCCATCGCCTCCTTCGCCCGGCGCTTGGCGAGCTCGACGTCCGGCTGGTCAAACGGATTCACCCCCAGCGCCGCCCCGGCCGCCGCGACCGCCACCTCCCAGAGGAGCATGCAGGCGGCGAGCCCGTAGCGGTCCCGCAGGACCACCCGGGCGACCGGGTGGCCGGCCGCCTCCAGGGCCGCGAGCGTCGCCGTGGCTGAGACGGCCCCGTCCTCCGCCAGGCCCAGGTGCACGAACAGCCGGTCGTCGTGGTACTCCCCGGGCGCCAGGGTCGGCTCGCCCACCACCGGCACCACCCCTCGCCCGCCCTTGCCCAGGCTCTCGGCCACGAGCTGCTCGATCCAGGCCGGCAGGGGGGCGAGCCCCGGGGAGGTCAGCAGGGTGAGCTTGTCTCGGGAGCGCCCGAGCCGGCCCCCGCCCCGGCGCGCGAGCGAGGCCTCGGCCAGGAGGGCGCCGAGGCGCAGGGCGGGGTTCTCCGGGGCCGGGGCGCGAAAGAGCTCCCGCGGGGCCAGGCGCGCGACGTCGACGCCGGCGAGGGCCGCTGGAACGAGCCCGAAGACCGACAGCGCCGAGTACCGGCCGCCGACCTCGGGAGGCGCCAGGAAGACGCGGCGGAAGCCCCGCTCCGCCGCCAGCCCGGCCAGCGGGGTGCCCGGGTCGGTGAGCGCGACGAACCGCGCGCCGGGCGCGCCGGCGGCGGCCGCCGCCTCCGCCCAGAAGTAGTGGAATAGGGCGAGGGTCTCGACCGTCGTACCCGACTTGCTCGCCACCAGGAACAGTGTCGCCGCGGGGTCCCGCTCGAGGTCGAGCCGGTCCCGGGCCGAGCGCACCGCTTCCGGGTGGGTGCTGTCGAGGACCTCGAGCCGGGGTGCGCCGGGGCCGCCACCGAAGACCCCCTCGAAGACCTCCGGCGCCAGGCTCGAGCCCCCCATGCCGAGGACCGCGACCCGCCGGATGCCCTGCCCGCGGACCTCTTCGGCGAAGGCCGCAAGGTCGGGGGCCTCGGACGCCATCCGCTCGGGCAGGTCGAGCCAGCCGAGGCGGTCGGCGAGCTCGGCCGGCAGGGCCGAGCCGTCGAGGTCGGGCGCCCACAGGGTCGGGTCCTTCTCCCACAGCCGCTCGGCGAACCGGGTCGCCTCCCAGGCGCGGAGCCGCTCTTCGACCGCCTCGGCGAGCCCCACCGAAGGCAGTGTCAGATCGACCGCGAGCTCGGCCACCCGTTCCATCGCGCCTCACATCGTATCGCCATGTCCTGCGATCGCACCGGCGGCCCGCGGATTGCACTGACGGATAGACTCCACCAGCACGTCCGTCCCCCGTGGCGGCGGTCAGGAGGTTCGAGAGGCATGACCAAGACCCGAGTCGGCATCAACGGCTTCGGCCGCATCGGCCGGTGCACCTTCAAGCAGCTCTTCAAGGACGACCGCTTCGAGGTCGCGGGGATCAACGACCTCGCCGAGCTCGACGACTTGGCGTATCTCCTCAAGTACGACTCGGTCCACGGCTGGTACCCGGAGAAGGTCGGATGCGGGGACGGCGCCCTGATGGTCGGCGGGCGGCGGATCCCGTTCTTCTCGTCCGACAAACCGTCCGGCATCCCGTGGGGCGACCTCGGCGCCGACATCGTGATCGATTCGAGCGGCGTCTTCCGCGCCCGGGCCAAGGCGGCCGGTCACCTCGAAGCCGGCGCTCGGCGGGTGATCATCTCGGCGCCCTCCGACGACGCCGACGGCACCTTCGTCCCCGGAGTCAACCACCAGAGCTTCGATCCGGCGAAGCACCACGTCGTCTCGCTCGCCTCCTGCACCACCAACTGCCTCGCCCCGGTGGCCAAAGTGCTCCATGACGCCTTCGGCATCGAGCACCTGCTGATGACGACGGTCCACGCCTACACCGCGAGCCAGTCGCTGATGGACAAGCCGGTGCGCCACCGGCGACGGGGGCGGGCCGCGGCGGTCTCGATCATCCCCACCACGACCGGCGCTGCCAAGGCCACCGAGCGAGTGATCCCCGAGCTCGCGGGCAGGATGGACGGCATGGCGATCCGGGTACCGGTGGTCGACGGCTCGATCACCGACGCGGTCGCGACGCTCGTGCGGGCGGCGACGGTGGACGAGGTCCACGCAGCCTTACGCGAGGCTTCCTCGAAGCCGCCCCTCCAGGGCATCCTGCGCATCTCGGACGAGGACCTGGTCTCCCGCGACATCATCGGCGACACCCACTCCTCCGTGGTGAGCGCACGGGATACGATGGCCCTCGGCAGGATGGTCAAGGTCCTGGCGTGGTACGACAACGAGTGGGGCTACTCGGCGCGGCTCAAGGATTTCGCCGGCTACGTCGCCGAGCGGACCGCGACGGTCGGCGTATGAGCCCGGGGCCGCTCCGCTCGCGGAACGAATGACCGACGGCGCGGGAACAGATCTGGCCCTGGGCATCGACCTGGGCGGCACCAAGCTCGGTCTGGCCCTGGTCGATCGGGCGGGCCGGGTGAGCGGCTCCGAGCGCCGGGAGACGGCCACCGCCGGCGGGCCCGAGGGCGTGATCGCGGAGATCGCAGCCGGGGCCAGGCTGCTCCTCGGGGCGGCGCCGGTCGGCTCCGTGGGGGTCGGCTTCGCCGGGCAGGTGGACGCCCGCGCCGGGGTGGTTCGCTCCGCCCAGAACCTCGCCGGCTGGGAAGGCTTCCCGCTGGCCGAGGCCCTGCGTGGGGCCCTGAGCCTGCCGGTGGCGATCGCCAACGACGTCTCTGCCATCACCCTGGCCGAGCACGCCGCGGGCGCGGGCCGGGGGATCGACGACCTGGTGGTCGTCGCCGTCGGCACCGGGGTCGGTGGCGGCGTGATCGCCGGCGGCCGCCTGCTCGAGGGCGCTGGTGGATTCGCCGGCGAGCTCGGCCACCTGACCCTGGTGGCGGACGGCCGCCGCTGCCGCTGCGGCAATCGCGGCTGCCTCGAGGCCTACGCCGGCGGCTGGGCGATCGCCGAGCGCGCCCGAGAGGTCGTGGACGAGGCACCGGAAGCCGGGAAGGCGATCCTCGAGGCGGCGGGCGGGAGCGCGCAGATCACGGCGGAGTCGGTTGCCCACGCCGCTCGGGGCGGAGACCCCCTGGCGCGCCGGCTGGTGGCGGAGACCGGATGCCTGCTGGGCGCCGGGCTGGTGTCGGTGATCCACGCCTTCAACCCGCGCCGACTGATCCTGACGGGCGGCGTGATCGAGGGCATGAGCGATCTGGTGGCCGCCGCCGCCGCGGAGGTGCGCAAGCGGGCGATCGCGGTCTTCCTGGAGGAGCTCGAGATCGTGCCCGCGGCCCTCGGCGCCGAGGCCGGAGCGATCGGCGCCGCTCTTCTCGCCCAGCGGCGCTTCGGAGAACCACGCGATGGATGAGACGCTCAAGCGCCGGGTCCTGATCGAAGGGGTGAAGCCCGAGATCGACTGCGGCCGCTTTCCGGTAAAGCGCGTGGTCGGCGAGACCGTCACGGTCGAGGCCGACCTCTTCGCCGACGGCCACGACGCCCTGTCGGCGGTCCTCCTCCACCGCCCCGAGGGCGAGGGGGACTGGGCCGAGACCCCGATGGAGCCCCTCGGCAACGACCGCTGGCGCGCGAGCTTCGCAGTCGACCGCCTGGGCGGCTTCCGCTACACCGTCGAAGGCTGGATCGACCGCTTCGGCTCCTGGACCCGCGACCTGGCGAAGAAGGTCGAGGCTGGCCAGGACGTGGCGGTCGACCTCCGGATCGGCGCCGGGCTCCTGCGGGACGCCGCCGGCCGGGCCGGCCGGAGCGATGCCAGGGTGCTCCGGGGCCTCGCCGCCGCTCTCGAGGACGACGCCGACCCCGAGCGCCGGATCGCCCTCGCCCGGGACCCCGAGACCACCGCCCTGGCCGGTCGCTGGGTCGACCGCTCGGCGGCCACCCGCTACTCGCGCGAGCTCGCGGTCGTGGTCGACCGTGAGCGGGCGCGCTTCTCCACCTGGTACGAGATGTTCCCACGGTCGGCGGCAGGCGGCTCGAAGGCAGGGCCGGCCCGCCACGGCAGCTTCGCCGACGTCGAGGCCCGACTCGACTACGTCGCCGGGATGGGCTTCGACGTCCTCTACCTGCCGCCGATCCACCCGATCGGCCGGACTCACCGGAAGGGCAGGAACAACGCCCGCAAAGCCGCCCGGGACGACGTCGGAAGCCCCTGGGCGATCGGCGCGGCCGAGGGCGGCCACACCGCGATCCACCCCGACCTCGGCACCCTCGAGGACTTCCGCCACCTGGTCGAGGTCGCCCGGGCGAAGGGGATCGAGATCGCGCTCGACGTCGCCTTCCAGGCCGCGCCGGATCACCCTTGGGTCGCCCAACACCCCGAGTGGTTCCGCCGGCGCCCCGACGGCACCATCCAGTACGCCGAGAACCCGCCCAAGAAGTACGAGGACATCGTCCCCTTCGACTTCGAAACCGAGAGCTGGCGGGAGCTCTGGCAGGCGCTCGAGGACGTCTTCGAATTCTGGATCGACCAGGGGGTGACGATCTTCCGGGTCGACAACCCGCACACCAAGCCGCTGCGGTTCTGGGTGTGGGCTCTCGGCCGGCTCAAGCAGCGCCATCCGGAGACGATCTTCCTCTCCGAGGCCTTCACCCGGCCGAAGGTCATGTACCGGCTCGCCAAGCTCGGCTTCACCCAGTCGTACAACTACTTCCCGTGGCGCAACGGCAAGCACGAGCTCACCGAGTACTTCACCGAGCTCACCCGGACCGAGGTCGCCGAGTACTTCCGGCCGAACCTCTGGCCGAACACGCCGGACATCCTGACCGAAGCGCTCCAGATCGGCGGCCGGGCGGCCTTCGTCCAGCGCTTCGTCCTCGCCGCCACCCTGGGGGCGAGCTATGGCATCTACGGGCCGGCTTTCGAGCTCATGGAGTCGACCCCCCGGGAGCGCGGCGGCGAGGAGTACCTCGACTCGGAGAAATACCAGCTCCGCTCCTGGGACCTCGAGCGCGCGGATAGCCTGCGCGAGCTGATCGGCCGGGTCAACCGCATCCGGCGCGAGAACCCGGCGCTCCAGAGCGACCGCGACCTGGTCTTCCACGGTGTCGACAACGACCAGCTCCTCGCCTACTCGAAGACGGCGCGGGATCCGCGGGGCGAGGTCGAGAACGCGGTCCTGGTGGTGGTCAACCTCGATCCCCATCACCGGCAATCGGGCTCGACCGCCCTCGACCTGGGCGCGCTGGGGATCGACCCAGAAGGGATGGACGACCGGCCGTTCCAGGTCCACGATCTGCTGACCGATGCCCGGTACCTGTGGCAGGGGCCCCGGAACTACGTCGAGCTCGACCCGGCATCGGTCCCGGCCCACGTCTTCCGGATTCGGCGGCGGGCCCGGACCGAGGAGGATTTCGATTACTTCTTGTGATCGGTGCGGCAAGCCGCACCCTACGAGGCCCACCATGACTCAGAGCCATCGACCGAGCCGTAGGGTGCGGCTTGCCGCACCGTCCAGCGGGCGATACGGAGCGACGCACCACCGCGGATCCTCCCACTGATGGCGAGCAAGAAACCGCATCCTCCGCTCCTCGCCGGCGACCCCCTGTGGTTCAAGGACGCGGTCGTCTACCAGGTCCACGTCCGCACCTTCCAGGACAGCGACGACGACGGCATCGGCGACTTCCTGGGGCTGACCTCGCGCCTCGACTATCTCCAGGAGCTTGGGGTGACCGCGGTCTGGCTGCTGCCGTTCTACCCCTCGCCGCTCAAGGACGAGGGCTACGACATCGCCGACTACGGGGGGGTCAACCCGATCTACGGCGACCTGCGCGACTTCAAGGCCTTCCTCCGCGAGGCCCACGCCCGGGGTCTGCGGGTGATCACCGAGCTGGTCATCAACCACACCTCGGACCAGCACGCCTGGTTCCAGCGCGCGCGGCGAGCCAAGCCGGGGAGCCGTTTCCGCGACTACTACGTCTGGAGCGACACCGCCGAGCGCTACCAGGACGCGCGGATCATCTTCAAGGACTTCGAGATCTCCAACTGGACCTGGGACCCGGTCGCCGGCGCCTACTTCTGGCACCGCTTCTACCATCATCAGCCGGACCTCAACTTCGAGTCCCCGGACGTTCGCCGGGAGGTGCTCAAAGCGCTCGACTTCTGGCTCGACATGGGCGTCGACGGGCTGCGCCTCGACGCCATCCCTTACCTCTTCGAGGCCGAGGGCACGAACTGCGAGAACCTGCCCCGGACCCACGGGTTCCTGAAGGAGCTCCGAGCCCACGTCGACCAGCGCTACCCCGACAAGATGCTCCTCGCCGAGGCCAACCAGTGGCCCGAGGACGCGGTCGAGTACTTCGGCGACGGCGACGAGTGCCACATGAACTTCCACTTCCCGGTCATGCCGCGGCTGTTCATGGCGCTCAGGATGGAGGACCGCTTCCCGATCCTAGACATCCTGGAGCAGACCCCGGAGATCCCGGAGAGCTGCCAGTGGGCGATCTTCCTGCGGAATCACGACGAGCTCACCCTCGAGATGGTCACCGACGAGGACCGGGACTACATGTACCGGGTCTACGCCGCCGAGCCGCGGGCGCGGATCAACCTGGGGATCCGCCGGCGGCTGGCGCCGCTCCTCGGCAACGACCGGCGGCGGATCGAGCTGATGAACGCCCTGCTCATGTCGCTACCCGGAACGCCGATCGTCTACTACGGCGACGAGATCGGCATGGGCGACAACTTCTACCTGGGGGACCGCAACGGCGTCCGCACGCCGATGCAGTGGAGCCCGGACCGCAATGCCGGTTTCTCCCGGGCCAACCCGCACCGGCTCTACCTGCCGGTGATCATCGACCCCGAGTACCAGTACGAAGCGCTCAACGTCGAGACCCAGCAGTCGAACCCCCACTCGCTGCTCTGGTGGATGCGGCGACTGATCGCGCTGCGCAAGCGCTACCGGGCCTTCGGCCGCGGCTCGATCCACTTCCTCCAGCCGGAGAATCACAAGGTGCTCGCATTCGTCCGCCGGTTCGAGGACGAGCGCATCCTGGTGGTCGCCAACCTCTCCCGCTTCGTCCAGCACGTCGAGCTCGACCTCTCCGAGCACGAGGGCGCCGACCCGGTCGAGCTCTTCGGCCACAGCCGGTTCCCCCGGATCGGGGAGCTGCCCTATCTGCTCACCCTGGGCCCCCACGGCTTCTACTGGTTCTCGCTCGGCGAGGAGCTCCGGGCGCCGGCGCAGCGCGCGGCGCGCGAGGACGAGGCCGCGCCCGGCCGGGCGCTCCCGACGATGGGCACCACCGGCGACTGGCCCGAGTGGGTGACCGGCGAGGCGCGGCGCGGGCTCGAGGCCGCTCTGCCCGAGATCCTCGCCGGCCGGCGGTGGTTCGGCGGCAAGTCGCGCGACGTCCGGCGGGCTCGGATCGCCGGCGCGGCCGAGGTGCCGGCCGACTCGACCGCCTCGGGAGGGCCGTTCCTCCTGGCCCTGGTCGAGGTCGACTACGTCGAGGAGGACCCCGAGACCTACGTCCTGCCCCTCGGCTACCGGCCCGGCGAGGAGGGCGAGCGCCTGGCCCGTGAAGGCGGCTGGAACCGCTGGGCCGCCCTCGCTAGAGTCCAGCCCTCGCCGGGGCGTGAAGGAGGCGTCCTCTACGACGCTCTGCTCGAGCCCGCCTTCTGCCTGGCGCTGCTCGACGCGATCGCCGGGCGCCGGAGCTTCCCGGCCGACGGCGCCGCCGTCGCCGCCTGGCGCGGGGAGGCCTTCCGCCGGCTACGGGGCCAGCCCTCGGCAGAGCTCCCGCCGCGGCTCCTCGCCACCGAGCAGAGCAACACCTCGATCGCCTTCGGCGACCGGTTCGTCCTCAAGGTGATCCGCAAGCTCGAGCCGGGGGTGAACCCGGACCTCGAGATCGGCCGGTATCTGACCGAGCGGGCGAGATTCGAGCACGCTCCGCCGGTGGCCGGCGCCCTCGAGCTCCGCAGCCGTGGCCGCGAGCCGGCGACGCTCGCGATTCTCCAGGGCTTCGTCGACAACGAAGGGGACGCCTGGCGCCTGACCCTCGACTACCTCTCCCGGTTCTTCGAGCGGGTGCTCACCCGGCGGGTGCCGACGCTGCCCGCCGCCGTCCGGCGGGCCACCGAGGCCGGCCCCGGCCATCCCCTGGAGGCGGCCCTCGCCGGGATCGAGCGGACCGAGGAGGAAGCGCTCGCGGCGGCGCTCGACGAGGCCAGGGTCCGGGACGAGACCGACGACGAGGTGGCCGCCGTCGTCGGCCTCTACCCCACCCAGGCCGGACTCCTGGGCCTGCGGACGGCGGAGCTCCACCTGGCGCTCTCCGCGACCACAGACGATCCTGCCTTCGCTCCCGAGCCCTTCGGCGAGCTCTACCAGCGCTCGCTCTATCAATCGATGCGCGCGACCACGGGCAAGAGCTTCCGCCAGCTCCGGCGGAGCCTCCGCCGGCTGCCCGAGGAGCTGCGGCCGCCGGCCGAGGAGCTCCTCGGCCGCCGCGAGGCGCTGCTCGCTCGCTTCTCCGGGCTCCTCGGCGGCAAGATCGAGGCGGTCCGCATCCGCACCCACGGCGACTACCACCTGGGTCAGGTGCTGTGGACCGGCAAGGACTTCGTGATCATCGACTTCGAGGGGGAGCCGGCGCGGCCGCTCTCGGAGCGTCGGATCAAGCGTTCGCCGCTCCGGGACGTGGCCGGGATGCTCCGCTCGTTCGACTACGCGGTCGACGCCGCCCTGCGCGAGCTCGCCGACCGTGGCGTGGCGGCGCCCGAGCAGCAGGAATCCCTGGCGAGCTGGGGACGCTTCTGGTACCTGGAGAGCGCCGCGGCGTTCCTCCGCGCCTACCTCGAGACCGTCCGCGGTGCCGGGATCGTGCCCGAGGACCCCGAGCACCTCCGCCTGCTGCTCGACGTCTACCTGCTCGAGAAGGCGGTGTACGAGCTCGGCTACGAGCTCGACAACCGGCCGGAGTGGGCCGGAATCCCGCTGCGCGGGATCCTGGAGCTGATCGGGGGGGCGTAGGGTGCGGCCTCCGCCACCACTGGGCGAAACGCGTAGAGTGCGGCTTTCCGCACCGTTCGACGACGTCCGCCCCCTCCCGTCCGGTGCGGCGAGCCGCACCCTCCGCTCCGAGGAAGATAGATGAAGCCACGCGACAGCGGCGCCCTCGACGAGCTGAGCCGCCTCTACGGCGTCCAGGCCTCCTACCGGGACGCCTTCGGGCGCGAGCGCGAGGCGCCGCCCGAAGCCCTGCTCGCGATCCTCCGGGCCCTCGGCGCCGAGGTCGCGGCGCCCGGCGACGTGCCGGCGGCGCTCGCGGCGCGGCGGCGGGAGCTCGCCGCCCGCCGCGTCGAGCCGGTGGCGGTCGCCTGGGAGGGGCGGCTCGACCTGGCCGTCCGCCCGCCGGCCAGCAGGCGCCCGCCGACGGCCTGGGAGTGCCTGCTCTCGCTCGAGGGCGGAGAGGAGCGGCGCTTCCGCCTTCGCCCGGAGCCGGGGGCGGAGCTTGCGTCCGCGCCGGGGTCGGAGCTCGCGCCGGGCGCCCCCTCCGGGGAGAGCCCCCACGTCCTCCACTTTCCGGAGAGCTTGCCCCTCGGCTACCACCGGCTGACCCTGCGTTCGGGGCGCGGCCGCGCCCGGAAGGAGGCTCGGGTGCTGGTCGTCGCCGCGCCGCGGACCACCTACGGCGGCGAGATCCACCGGTCCCGCGCCTGGGGGACGTTCCTGCCGCTCCACGCCCTCGCGACGGCGGGGAGCTGGGGGGTGGGCGACCTCGCCGACCTCGAGCGGCTGGTCGGCTGGACCGCCGGCCTCGGCGGCGCGGTGGTCGGGGCGCTGCCGCTCTTCGCGGCCTTCCTGGGGGCCGGCGAGGAGCCCTACGACCCGAGCCCTTACGGGCCGGCGAGCCGGCTGTTCTGGAACGAGCTGTATCTCGATCTAGGGAGGGATCTCGGCAGGGATCTCGGATCCGACCCGACCGCTGCGGCGGGCGCCCTGCCGGAGCTCGAGCGCTCGGTCGAGGCGCGCGAGCTTCTCGGCTCGAGCGCCTTCGAGAAGGACCTGGCGAAGCTCCGGAAGTCCCCGGAGGTCGACTACCGCGGGGCGATGCGGGCCAAGCGGCGGCTGCTCGATGCCCTGGCCCGCGAGCTCTTCGGGAGCGGCCGCCGAGGCGGCCTCGAGCCGCGCCGGAAGGAGCTCGAGGCATTTCGGCGAGAGCACGCTGAGCTCGACTGCTACGCCGCCTTTCGGGCGCTGACCGAGCGCCGGGGCCCTTGGCAGAGATGGGCGCCGGAGGGCGCGGGCGCCGGAGCGGGATCGACTTCCGAGGGCGACGCGGCGGCGCTCGAGCGCGCGGCCGCTGCCGATCCCGGTGCCGAGGCGGCGCGGCGCTACCACCTCTACGCCCAGTGGCTCACCCACCGGCGGCTCCACGCCGTCGCCGGCCGCGCCCGGGAGGCGACCGGCACCGGCCTCTACCTCGACCTGCCGCTCGGCGTCCACCCCAGCTCCTACGACGCCTGGCGCCACCGGGAGCTCTTCGCCCAGGGGGTCTCGGCCGGCGCGCCCCCCGACCCGTTCTTCGTCCAGGGCCAGGACTGGGGCTTCCAGCC
>DATKCC010000459.1:0-3375 GCA_035513375.1 Thermoanaerobaculia bacterium
GCCGGGCCTCGGCCCAGGCGGCGAGGCGGCGGCGCGCCCCCGAGTCGCCCCGCAGGCAGGCCTCGCGGACCTCGCAGTAGCCGCAGAGCGCCGGCTCCTCGTCCTTGTCCGGCTCCACCAGGCGCGGGAAGAAGGCGCCGCCGTCCCAGGCGGCGAGAGCCGTCCGGACCGCGGTCGCGAAGGCCTCCACGAAGTCAACGCCGCTGCTCCAGGCGGCGAGCTCCCGGTGCTCGGGCTCGACCCCCTGGCGCAGGAACAGGTAACGCCCCACGGCGTCCGGCTGCCCGGGCGTGCGCGCCCCGGCGGCGATGGCGTAGGCGACCGCCTGGAGGCGCCGCCCGGCCGCCACCTGCCCCAGGAAGTGCTGGCGCCTGGTGGCCTCCTTCTTGGCGGTGGAGAAGGGCTTGCCGGTCTTGTAGTCGGTGAGGCGGAAGGTGGCGTTCCGCCGTCCCGGCACCGCGTCCACCCGGTCGGCCCGGAAGCTGAGGGTGCGGGGACGGCCGGCGGGGTCGGCGACCTCCAGGCTCCCCTCGAGCTCGGCGCCGAGGGCCGGCACCGGGCCCTGCGCCCAGTCGGCGGCGCGGGCTGCCTCGAGGAAGGGGCGCGCGGCGGCCACCAGGGCGCGGGCGAGCCCGGGTAGGACGACACCTTTCTCCTCCAGGAGCCGGCGGGCCTGGCGGCGGAGTATCGCCTCGAGCACCTCCGGCTCGGGCCAGGGGACCCCGACCGATCGTCGCCTCCCGGCAGGCTCGGTAGACTCGGCGAGCGCCGTCCCGTCGGCCGGCCCGCCGTCGAGCGGCGAGCCAAGGACGTCGCCGAGGCCACGTTCACCGGCCGCCGCGAGAACCTCAGCCAGGGTCACCGGCCCGCCCACCGGGAGCGCCTGCCCGACCACCCGGTCCACCACCTCCTCGAGCACCGCGTGGACCAGGGAGCCCAGCAGGAGGGGATCGAGGGCCGGCAGGGCCTCCAGCGGATCGGGCGTCGGCTCGAGCCGTAGGAGACGCCGGAGAAAGGTCTGCCACGGGCAGGCGGAGAGGCCTTCGAGGGCGGTGACGGAGAGCGGCCCCAGCCGGGGGTCGCCGGGCGCAGGGGGCCCCAGGAAGCCGAAGTAGGGGCCGAGGGAGGCGCGGGCTGCCTGTCCTGCGGCGGTTGAGAGGTCCGGGTCCATCTCGTCGAGCACCGCGCGGTGGGCGGTGGCGAGGGCGCGGGCGCCACGCGCCTCGAGATCGGGCCGGCTCTCGCCCAGGGCCACGGCGAGCAGCGCGGCGAAGGCGTCCCGGTCGCCGGCCAGGCCCGCCTCCGTCGCGTGCTCCAGGGGGGGGCGCAGCTCGGTCGGCCTGGGCTCGGCCGGCTCGGTGTCTCGGGCGCCCTCCGCTCCCCCGGGCGCTACGCCGGGTCCGTCCCCCAAGTCGTCCCGCAGCTCGTTCCGTATCAGGGCCAACCGCTCGACCAGCGGCGAGACCGGCAGCGGCTGCCCCTCCTCGGTCGCGGCGCGCCAGGAGAGGGTCACCTCGGGCGCCGCGGCCAGGAGCTGGGCGAAGAGATATCGCTCCTCGTCGAAGCCGGCGAGCTTCAGCGGCAGGTCCGGGAGCACGGGGTGGAGGGCGCGGCGCAAGTCGTCGGGCAGGAGCGGATCCTCCTGGACAGTGCGCGGGAAGCTGCCGCGGTTCAAGCCGGCGACGAACAGGTGGCGGAAGGTGCGGCCGCGGGCCTCCAGCGCCCCCAGGACGGCGACGCCGCCGCCGCGGCCGCCGAGGGCGTCCCGGCCGGCTCCGCGGGGGCTCCGCTCCCAGGTGCGTTCGAGGAGCAGGAAGAGCTCCTCGAAGGAGAGCTCGAGAGCGCCGGGGACCTCGCGCTCGAGGCCGTCCAGCGCGGACCCGGGATCGGCGGCCTGGTCGTGCCGCCCGGTCGGGGAACGCCGCCAGCCGAGGTCCTCGGCCAGGAGCTCCCGGAGCCGGTGGAGGTGCTCCGCGAGCGGCGCCTCCCGCGGCCAGCTCCGGAGTCGTTCGACCAGCCGCCGGGCCGCCTCCGCCGCCTGACGGAGGGACTCGGACGGGACGCGCCGTCGCCTGGCGACCCCCGCGGTCGGCAGCTCGGCGGCTCCCTCGCGGCCACCAGCCTCGCCGTCGATCGCCGCGAGCCCCTGGCGGATCGGCAGCGGGAAGCTCTCCTGGCCGAAGCGCTCCGGCGCCAGGGCGGCCACCTCGCCCAGCCGCCCCGCACCGAGGGTGTGGAAGGCAAGGCGGAGCTCGAAGAGTCGATGTCGCTGGGCTCCAGCCGCCTGCAGGCCCGGCGGCGCCTCGAGAGCGTCGAGCCAGCGCCCGGTCGGAGTGGCGTCGCGCCGGCGGAGGAGCTCCGAGAGGGCCAGGAGGCGGCGCCCGGCCGGCAGCAGGGGACCGGCGCCGCCGACCCCCGAGAAGGGGATCCCGGAGCGCTCGAAAGCTCGCCGGAGCGCGGTCGCATACGGCTGGTCCGGCCGGAGCTCCCGCAGTACGACGCCGATCTCTTCGGGAGCGACCGGTTCGTCCTCGCGGTCCAGCAGGGCGCGGATCCGCCGCGCCAGCTCCCGGGCCTCGGCAGCGGCGCCGGGGGCGGAGAAGGATCGAAGGCGAGCCGGCTCCGGGCCTGGCCCGGGTCCTTCCACCGCCTCGACGACTCCCGCCAGGCGGGCGAAGAGGCGCTCGGTGAAGCTCGCTTCCAGAGCGACCTGCGGGAAGGGGTCGGCCGGGTCGACCGGACGGGGCGGCCGGTCCAGGATCAGGACGCTTCCGGGGCGCCCGAGCAGCGCCGCCAGAAGGTCGGACGCCACGGCCGTGGCGTCGCCGAACCCGTGGACGAGGACGGCGCGGGTCGGGAGGAGGTCTGGGTCGACCGCCAGCAGCTCCACCGCGCGCCGGAACAGGTGGGTCGAGCGGCCCACTCCGAGAGCCGACATCCCGCGTTCCACCGCGGCGGCCAGCTCGGCGAGGGCCGCTGCGCGCTCCCGCTCGGCGCGGGTGCCGACGGGCCGCCCGTCCGCCCGCGCCGCCTCGGCCGCCGCTTGGGCCACGCCCTCGGCGAGCCCGGGCTCGAAACCGGCGTCGAGGAAGTCCCGCACCGTGGCGGCCACCGCCCCGTAGCCGTCCACCAGGTCCTCCAGCCCTTCCGCGAGCGCCGGCACCTTGCGCGCCCACCGCCGCGCCAGCACGCCGAAGAGCGCCTCCCCCTGGGGAAGCGGCTCCCCGGCCAGGTGCAAGGTCCGGGCCGCCACGCCGAAGAGAGTGACGATCTCCACCCCCGCCACCGCCCGCCCCCGCCGCCGCACCAGGGCCGAAGCGAGGTGGAGCCGGAGGCTCCGCGAGGGGACCACGACGCGGACGGGGGCGGCCAGGA
>DATKCC010000460.1:0-2125 GCA_035513375.1 Thermoanaerobaculia bacterium
GTGTGGTGGGTCAGGGTCTCGTAATCCCGCATGTCCTGGATGAACTGGAACCCCGGGAGGCCGACCTGGTTGAAGGGCAGGTGATCGGTGCCGCCGGTGTTGTTGAGGGTCACGGTCCTCGCCCCGAGGTCGTGGAAGGGCGCGAGCCAGGCCGCGAAGATCGGCGCCACCGCGGCGTTCTCCTGGGTGTAGATGCCGCGGATCTTGCCGCCGCCGTTGTCGATGTTGAAATACGCCGAGACGTCGCGATGGGCGGCTTCGAGGGTGAGCGGCCCCTGGCGCTTCCGGAGATACGGCGGCAGGTCGCGCTCCTCCGGGTCGTCGGCCTCTGGGCGAGAGCCGAAGTGCTCGGCGACGTAGGCGCGCGAGCCGAGGAGCCCCTGCTCCTCACCGCTCCAGAGGGCGATACGGACCGTCCGCCGCGGCTGGACCCCGATTGCGGCAAGGATCCGAACCGCCTCCATCACTATCGCCGAGCCGGCGGCGTTGTCGGACGCTCCGGTCCCGCCGTGCCAGGAGTCGAGGTGCGCCCCGACCATCACTAGCTCGTGGGCGAGATCGGTCCCCGGAAGCTCGGCGAGGGTGTTATAGGCCATCCGGTCCTCGTCGTGGAACCGGGCCACGACGTCGATCTCCACTACCGGCGCCGGCGGGCCGGGTGACTCGCCCCCAGCGACCGACTCGCCCTCGGCCGTGGCCTCCTCCCCGGGCTCGACGTCGGCATCCTGGTCGCCCTGTCGCTCGCCGCCGCCCTCCCCGTCCTCCTCCTCTTTCTCGCCACCGCCCGCCGCTTCGGCCAGCCTCACCAGCCGGTTGTAGTGATCGACCGCCATCACCAGACCCGGAACGCCCGGGCTCTCGTCCGGTTCCCGCGAGCCGCCGCCACCGACCCGCACCAGCCCGGCGTCCCGCGAGCTCACCTCGACCGTCGCGACGACTCCCTCGGCGACCAGGAACTCGTTGAGGGGCTTGCGGAACCGCCAGCGCTTCCGCGCCCGCTCGCGCCAGGGCCCGCCCTCCTCGGCCGGGATCTCGAACTCCTGGAGCTCCTCGAGGCCGTCCGGGTCGTGGCGGTGGACCATCGGCGCCGCCCAGTCGCCGAGCTCTCGGGCTTCGTCGAGGAGCAGGACCTTGCCGGCGAGCTTCCCGCGGTGCTTCTCGAGGTCTTTCTCCTCCTCGAGCGTGACCCGCACGAGCTCGCCCCGCACCGGCCCTTCAGTCTCCGGTGTCCAGGCCTGGGGCAGGGCGATGAGCGGCATCGGGAAGGGCTCCACCAGGTGGACCGAGACCCGGTCGAAGCTCCAGCCGCGGCCGAAGGGCCCCCAGGGCTCCAGCCGGGCCGCGGAGAGCCCCCATTCGGCGAGCTTCTCCCGGGTCCACTCGTAGGCCCGCGCCATCCCGGGCGAGCCGGTGAGCCGCGAGCCCACCTCCTCGGTCAGCGCCCGCGCCGTCGCCATCACCTGCGAACGGTGGAAACCCTCGTCGCGGATCCGATTGACCGCCCCCCAGTCGACCGGCTCGTCGGCCAGGGCGGCCAGGGGCGAGATCAGGGCGAGGGCGAGCAGTGCACGGACGATACCCATGGCGGAGCCTCCCGAGGCAGGGTGAGCAGATGTCGACGATCGCGGCCGACTCTACAGCAAGGGTCCTCTTCCTCGGCGGCGCCAGTTCGTGATACGAACGGTCCTGCGCCCGAGCGAGCCCCCTCCGCGGCTCCGGGCGAGGAGCCCAGGAAGATGCGCCCGATCACCGCCGCCGACCTGATGAACCCGGAGGTACTGACCGTACCCGAGGAGATGACGGTGCGCGATCTCGCCGGGTTCCTGATGGACCACGAGATCACCGGCGCCCCGGTCGTCGACCGGGATGGGCGGCTCGTGGGGGTGGTCTCGGTGGTCGACATCGCCGATTACGCGGCCGGCGAGGAGGACGCCGACCGGAGTGCCGAGGGCGCCGGCGCGCCGGGCGGGCTGGCGCCGATCGGAGCGGACTTCCATGCCGCCGGTTTCGGTCCCGACCTGGCCCCGGGAGCTCTCGAGGCCCTCGGCCCCTTCGCGGGCAAGGAGGGGGAGATCCGGGTCGGCGAGATCATGAACCCCGAGCACTACTCGGTGCCCGAGGACGC
>DATKCC010000461.1:0-2666 GCA_035513375.1 Thermoanaerobaculia bacterium
GTCCTGCTCGATACGCTTGACCAGGACCCGGTCGTGCAGTGGACGGATTTTCACGGCGTCGTTCCTCCTTGAATGATGCTCAAAGGTTGCTGGAGCTCCCGAGCTCCGAGGTCGGAGTCTTTACGTGGAGCTCGCCGCCGGAGTTGTTAGCACTCGATGGCGACGAGTGCTGACAGTGTAGAGACCGTGGACCCGCCTGTCAAGAGGGGCCGCGCGGAGCGCGCGGCGCCGGGAGATTCGGATACGGCCGCCCGCCGGAGCTCAGGAAGCCGGCAGGCCCACGGCCGCGAACCGGTGCCCCACGTCCTGGGGCTCAGCCACCGGCCGTCCGGCGCACTCGACCCAGGCGTGGGCGAGGATCGACCGGTCGTCTTTGCGGACACCGATCTGCAGGTCGCTGGGGATGCCCCGGCGCGCGAGCAGGCGCCAGAGGACCAACGACCGGGTGAGGCAGGTCATCGGGTAGAGGTGGTGGCGCGCCGCCGTGCCCACGCTGCGGGCGATGGTCTCCGCCTCGGGCCACCAGGAAGCCTGGGCGATCGACTCCGGCGCACGACCCGCGCCACGGGCGAGCAGCCGGCGGAGCCGGGTGAAGCCCAGCGTCCGGAGACCCAGGTCCACCGCCAGGAGCCAGACAGCCGCCCGGACGAGGAGGCGGCGCTCGGCCGGCGGCAGGCGCCGGAGCTCGCGGAGCCTTTGCCATGTGAGAGCGGGTCGGATCATCGATCGGCGCCCGGAATCGGGAGCGATGATTCTCTCACGGATGCGGTGATCTCGCCGCCGGCCGGGCGATGAAGGGCCGCGGCGACGGCCGCGTCCAGGCGCCGGAGTACTCCCTCGGCCGAGTAGTCGGCGACCAGGCGGGCGCGCGCCGCGGCGGCGACGCGAGCGCGGAGCCCGGCGTCGTCGACCAGCGCCAGGACCGCCCGGCACCAGCCCGCAACGTCCTCGGCCACCAGGAGATCCTCCCCCGGGCGCGCCGTGGTCCCCGCGGCGGCCCAGGGGGTGGCCACCACCGGCACCCCGGCGGCCCAGGCCTCCAGGACCTTCATCGGCTGCCCGGCGCCGCCGCGCATCGGCGCGAGAGCCACCGTGGCCCGGGTGAGGGCCGGCCGCAGGTCGCGCGGCGCCTCCTCGAGGCGGGCTCCGGCCGCGCGGAGCCGAAGGCGGAGGCGGCGGCCCGGTCGCGCTCCGGCCGCGACCAGGCGGAGGTCGGGGCGCAGGCGCCGGAGCTCCGGCCAGACCCGATCGAGAAGCCACATCAGGCCCTCCCGGGTAGGAAAGTAGCCCAGGTTGCCGGTGATGGCGAGCGTCGGCGGCCCCGCCGGGTGCGGCGGCTCGGAGGGTCCTGCCGGCGCCGCCGGGATGGCGAGCGGCACCACGTGGAGGCGGCCGGCGACCTCCATCGGCAGATCCTGCGCGATGGCGTCCCGGTCCCGCTGGGAGACGACCATGGCGCCGGCCGACTCGGCCACGAGCCGCCGTTCCCAACGCGCGAGCCAGCGGGACTCGAGGCGAAGCACCGGGCGCAACGCTCGGCGGTCGAGCTCGGCCCGCCTGGCGGTCGACAGTGCCAGGCTGTCCACCAGGTCGACCAGGACCGGAACCCCGGAGAGGTCGATCAGGTGCGGGGCCAGCCGGACGAGCTGGAGGATCACCAGGTCATTCTCGGGCGCGAGCCGCCGGAGAGCTCGGCCCAGGGCCGGGTTCCAGAACAGCCCGGCCTGGAGCGGCAGCCGCTCGAGGAGCGCTCGCACCAGGCCAGCGCCGGCCCCCAGCCGCGGCCGGCGGGGATAGGTGACGACCCGGAACGGGAGGTTCGCTGGTACCGCCGTCCCGTCCCCCGGCGCCGTCTCCGGAACCAGGACCGACACGTCGTGGCCGGCCGCCAGGAGCTCCGCCACCTGGAGCGCCCGCACCTGGTCGCCCCGGTGCGGCGGCCAGGGATAGCGGGAAGCGGCGATCAGTATCCTCGACACGGCTCTCCTGCGCAATCTCTCATCGATCCCCGCGCACCTCGGCCGGAAGAAGACTTTTAGTGCGTCTCGGCACCGATTCGGGACACCCAGACCCGGATTGACAACGATGTCATGTATACTCCCGGCATAGCGTGGACCGCATTCCTCGAACGCCTCGATCGAGACGTCTAGGGAGGAGTCCCCGCGGAGACGGCTATGCGCACATCTCTACTTCTCAATTATTCTGAATCGGGGATGGATTCGCCCGCCGTTCCCGAGCACGTAGTCGTGCGCGAGCTCGACGGGGAGGCGATCCTCCTGAACCTCGAGACCGAGACCTACTTCGGCCTGGACGAGGTCGGGACCCGTATCTGGACCGAGCTGGCCGCGTGCGCCTCGGTCGAAAAGGCGTGCGCGGTCCTCGAGAAGGAATTCGCCGTCGAGCCGAGCGTGTTGCGTAGCGATGTGCGGCGGCTGGTCGCCGAGCTCGTCGAGACCGGCCTGTTGGTGTTGCGCGCGGGCCAAGAACCAAATCAATCCCAACCGTCCTCCGAGGACCGTCGGTGAACCGACGGCGCCGATGGTGAAGGTGTCGCAGGAAGGTGTCAAGGAGCGTCCCATGAGCCAGCTCAACCGTTCGCGAGGAGCCATCCGCCGGGCATCCTCGTTCTTCGCCTTCCTCTTGTGCCTCTCGGCGGGCGGTGCCGC
>DATKCC010000462.1:0-2962 GCA_035513375.1 Thermoanaerobaculia bacterium
AGGATGTCGGCGCGCTTGATGAAGACCAGGATCGAGTCGTGGACGCCCGCGAGCTCGTCGGCGTGGATCACCCGCGCGGGCACGCCCAGGCGCTCAAGCGCCGGGACCATCTGGTCCCCGCCCATGGCCGTGGAGCCCTTATCCCAATACTTGACGAAGTAGACCGGTCGATTTGCTCGTCTCACAGCGGTGCCCTAGCCGGGGGGGGTGATCAGAGACTAACAGGAGCCGGAGCCGGATGGAGTGCCCAGGCAGTAAAACGAGCCGTGATGGTAGGATAACGGGGACTCGGTGGGGGCGGCTCGGAGCCGACCGCGTCATGACCGACATGGACGAGCTCCAGCTCCTCGACACCGCCACCGCCGCCGCCCGGGCCGGCGGCGCCGAGCTCCGGCGCCTGTTCGGCGTGCCGTCGCTCGACGTCCGCAGCAAGGGGCGCAACGACTTCGTCACCGAAGCCGACCACCTGAGCGAGAACGCGGTCGTGGCCGAGATCCAGCGGAGCTTCCCGCACCACGCGATCCTCGCCGAGGAGAGCGGTGCTCTCGGCGGATCGTCCAAGCACGAGTGGGTGATCGACCCGCTCGACGGCACCACCAACTTCCTCCAGGGGCTGCCGGTCTTCTGCGTTTCGGTCGCCTGCCAACGGCAGGGCGAGCTGCTGGCGGGCGCGGTCTACGAGCCCTTGTCGGACCGGATGTTCGCCGCCGCCCGCGGCTGCGGCGCCACCCTCGACGGCGCGCCGATCCGGGTCTCCGAGCGCTGCGGCCTCGACGGCGCCTTCCTCGCGACCGGCTTCCCGTTCCGCGCCCACGGGGCCCTCGACCGGTACCTCGGGGCGTTCCGCGAGATCTTTCTCCAGGCCCGTGCGATCCGACGGTGCGGCGCGGCGGCCCTCGACCTCGCCCACACCGCGGCCGGGATCTATGACGGCTTCTTCGAGCTCCGCCTCTCCCCCTGGGACCTCGCTGCCGGGGTACTCTTGGTCCGCGAGGCCGGCGGCGCGGTGACCGACCTCGACGGCGGCCAGGATTTTCTCGCGAGTGGCAACGTCGTAGCCGGTGCCCCCGGGGTGCAGCCGGCGCTCCGGGCCGCCGTGGCGAGACACGCCGACGAGGCCGCCCTCGCCCACCTCCGCCCTGAGATCGAGGAGCCGGTGGGAGCCGGCTGACCCGAGGGAGCGCCGTGAACTCCCGATTCGACGACAGCAACAGCGACCGTAGCCGGTCCGGCCCGGGCCCTTCCCGTCCGCTGCTCGAGCTCCAGGTCCATTCGCCGGACATCCGTAAGAAGGTCCGGTACCTCTTTCTGTCGAAGAACGAGCTCTCCTTCTGGTCCGCCGTGGTCTCGCTCTACCTGGTGGCGGTGGTCCTGGCCGCGGCGGTGACGCCGGGCGTGGTGGCGGACCTCTGGCACCGGCGCGAGCACCGGTCCCTCCAGGCCGAGCGGGGCCGTCTCGAGGAGCGGCTGGGCTCACAGATCGGGACGCTCGAAGCGCTCGCCAGCGAGGGCGATGAGCTGCGACTGGTGATCGACAAGGTGTTCCTGCTGTACGGATTGTCGAGCGAGGTGACAGGGGGGCAGGGGGGCTTCCCCTTCCTCGGCCGGACCGAGGGGCCCGAGGGGGAGGAGGTACCCCTCGCCCGCGCCCAGCGGCTCGAGTCCGCGGTCCGCGAGCGGCTCTCGGTCGCCGGCGTCTTCCTCCAGGAGATCCAGGCGTTCGAGGGGGCGCGGCGGGACCTGGTCCGGCTGACGCCGTCGCGCTCGCCGCTGAGGCGGGCCGACTTCGTCCTCACCAGCCCCTTCGGCGACCGGCGCAACCCGTTCACCAAGGGACGCGACTTCCACGCCGGCCTCGACCTGGCGGCGAGGACCGGCACCGAGATCCATGCCCCTGCCGACGGCGTGGTGCTGTTCGCGGGCCGCTACTCCCTCCAGCGCAGCGTCGCCTGGTGGCGCTATGGCAACCTGGTCATCCTCGCCCACGGCGAGCACTTCCTGACCCTCTACGGGCACTGCGACGAGGTGCGGGTGGCCAAGGGCCAGCAGGTCTCTCAGGGGCAGGTGCTCGCCACCGTGGGCTCGACGGGGATGAGCACCAGCCCGCACCTCCACTACGAAGTCAGGCGCCTGGACGGCGAGGGGTCGTTTCGGCCAGTCGACCCACGGATCTACTTCCTCGACCACCGCTGGCGGGACGAGGAGAGGATCCTGGTCAACGGCCGCCTCGCCCCGCCCGCAGTCGACTTCCAGCCCTTGCCCCCCCTCGCCGGCCGGTGATCCCGATGACCAGACCCGAGACCGCCGAGAGCGCGACGATGATCATCCCCCGGGGGACCGAGATCGCCGTGGACGCTCACGGCCAGCTCTCGATCCGCACCCCCGGCAATCTGGTGCTCCAGAACTCCGGCGCCTTCGGCACGCTCGAGTCCGTCCATGGCTCGATCCGGATCGAGCACGGCGTCGAGATCGAGGCCGCAACGGTGCGCTGCGCCGAGGCCTGCTACGTCCAGGGCAGCCTGACCGCGTGGAAGGTGATCGCGCGGGCCCTCCACCTGGAGGACACCGCCCGGGCCCACATCGTCCTCCAGGAGACCGAGCGGCTCGACGTCGGCCGGGGCGCACGCCTGGTCGGCAACTTCGCTTCCGAGGACGAGCTCTTCGTCCTCTTCTCCCGCTTCGCCGAGCAGCTACGGAGCCTGCCCGTCTACTCGACCCGCCGCCGGGGGCGGGCGGCGCCGGGAATCGATGACGGCGAGCTGGTCCGGGCGATCGCCGACCGGGCGGACGGCCAGCCTGGCTTCGACGGCGAGGGGGAAGGCGACGAAGCGGCCGCGCCCCAGCCTCCGGCGATCCCCGAGCCGCTGCGGTTCGCCCAGACCCTGCTCGAGCGAGAGCTCCATTCCCCCGAGCTCAACCGCACCTCCCGGCGGGTGCTCGAAGAGCTGGTCAAGCTCCTCGC
>DATKCC010000463.1:0-2402 GCA_035513375.1 Thermoanaerobaculia bacterium
ACCGCTAGCCGGCCGCCTCTTCGACGGCCCGGATGACGCCGTCCTTCGAGATCAGCTCGCCGAACAGGTGCGGTTCGGCGCCGGGGCGGTAGAGCAGGTAGAAGGGGATGCCGTAGCGGCCGTGGTCCTCGAGGAAGGCGGCGATCGCATCGTCGCGGTTCGTCCAGTCGGCCTTCATCGCCACGACGCCGCGGCGCTCGAAGGCCGCGGCGACCGGCGCGGTCTCGAGCACCAGGCGCTCGTTCACCTTGCAGGTGAAGCACCAGTCGGCGGTCACGTCGACGAACACCAGGCGCCCTTCGGCCGCGAGCCGCTCGGCCCGGGCGCGGTCGAACGGCTCCCAGGCGATGTGCCCGCCGGCGGCCGCCGCGTCGATCGAATGTTGCGCCGCCCCGGCTCCCCAGCCGACCCCCAGGGCGACCAGGACGAGCAGCGCGACGCCGGCTCCGGCGCTCCGGCGCACCAGGGCCACGCGGGGCCCGGCCGCCGCTCGATGGCGGAGCCAGAGGAGGAGCGCCATGCCCAGCAGGGCGAGCTCGATCCAGGCCCGCCGCTCGAGGCTGACTTGGCTGCCGAGGACGTAGAGCAGCCAGACGGCGGCCCCGGCCAGGAGGAACCCCATCGCCTTGCGCAGCGTGTCCATCCAGGCCCCCGGGCGGGGGAGGAGCCGCGCGGTCCCGGGCGCCGCCGCGAGGATCAGGTAGGGCAGCGCCATGCCGAGACCGACGGCGGTGAACACGGCGAAGATCGTGCCGGCCGCCTGCGACAGCGCGAAAGCGAGCGCGGTGCCGAGGAAGGGCGCCGAGCAGGGGGTGGCCATCAGGGTGGCGAAGAGGCCGGTGGCGAGGTGGCCGGCGACGCTCTCACCAGCCCCTCCGGCGGCGCTGGCCCGCCGCACCACGAAGCCCGGGAGCCGGATCTCGAAGAGGCCCCATAGATTGAGGCAGAACAGCACCACCACGACCAGCAGGAAGGTGACGAAGACCGGGTTCTGGAACTGGATTCCCCAGCCGACCGCAGCGCCCGCCGCCCTGGCGCCGACCGCGGCGGCGGCGAGGCCCCAGAACGACAGGACGATGCCGGCGGCGGTGGCGAGCGCGCCGCCGACGACGTGGGAGCGTCCCTGGCCGGCGCTCTTGACCAGGCCGAAGACCTTGAGCGAGAGGACCGGCAGCACACAGGGCATGGCGTTCAGGATCAGGCCGCCGAGGGCGCCGAGCAGGAGCATCGTGAGGAGGCCGGGGCCGCCTCCGGAGCGTGGGCCGGAGCCGGCTCCGCCACCGGCGGAGACCTGGGCGCCGTCCGGCTCCTCCCGGGCCGCCCCCGAACGGGGCGCCTCGAACAGCTCCGGGTCCGGCGCTGGCCGACCCGGAGCGCCGATCGGAACCAGGAGCTCGTGGCGGGCGGTCGTCGGCGGCAGGCATTGCGCGTCGTCGCACGCCTGATAGGAGAAGACGCCGGTGATCCGGACCTGGTCCTGGGCGACGGTCTCCGGGATGATCAGCTGAGCGAGGATCACCACCTCGCCGTCGAAGACCGCGAGCGGCTCGTCCGCGAACGCGAAGGTCTTCATCGCGTGGGGCGGGTACCCGATCCGGGGCTCGGGCCAGCCCTCCGGCAGCTCGAGCCGGAGCCCGGTCGGGATCAGCCACTCGTAGGTCGGGGTGTTGCTGTTGACGTGCCAGCCCGGCTCGATCGCGACCCGGGCCGCGAACCGCGCCGGTGAGCCAGGGGCGTAGGAGGTGCGGTCGGCGACGAGCTCGAGCTCGGCCTTGGCCTCGCCGCCGAACATCTGCCCGGCGACCGGTGGAGTCGGGAGTGCGAGGATCGCGACGAAGGCCGCGACGAGGGCACCCATGAGGAGAGAGCGTCGGTGGCTTCGGTCCATGGTCTCGCTTCCGGGGGGTAGGAGCACTGAGTGGGAAGAAGGCGCCCGGCGACGCCGGCAAGCAAGGCGCTTACCAGGCGGATCGCCGCCCTCCATGGCCCGCAACCCCGGGGCACGCACGGAGGATTCCCGTGATCCGCTCCGGAAGTCGCGTGCCCCGCGATCGGCCCCATGGCGACAAATTGACACTTCGACGCCGTTCGCGTAGGGTAGCGCGAGTTCCACCGAACGGTGCGTGAAACACGGGGGCCCTTCGTCCGAGCTCCCGGACCAGGAGACGATCGTCATGCGCAGGAGCCACCTCCTCCTCTTCGCCTCACTTCTCGCGGCGCCGGCCGCCCTCTTCGGCCAGCAGGGCGACGAAGAGAGCCTGACCGTCATGCTCTCGAGCAACGACGGCCTGCGGGCTCAGGGCATGGACTACGTCGTCCAGCAGATCGACTACTTCAATCGCGACGGCAGCCGCTCCTCCGCGCGCTTCTTCCAGCAGGAGTTCCGCTGGGTGCCCGGAGAT
>DATKCC010000464.1:0-3332 GCA_035513375.1 Thermoanaerobaculia bacterium
CTGCCGGGGCGCTCGGAGGTGTTCCTGCGGATCCTCGGGCCGCGCCCGAACGGCTTCCTCTGGCCGACGATCGTGCGCTTCACGCCGTCTCGGGTGGTGGTGGACATGCACCAGCTCAGCAGCGGCGACACCAACTCCTACAACCTACCCGCGGTGCCGCCGGGATTGGACGACCTCAGCGGCCTCCAGGATCGGACGGGGTTCCTGCCGTAGAGGCGCCGCCGCCCGCCGCCGGCTCGCCGGCGTAGACCGGGAAGCGCCGGTGGCGGAGCCGGAGGCGCACCCGGTCGCCGACCCGGGGGCCGCCGTTCGACAGCGACCGCACCTGGACCGTCTCGCCGGTCGCGTCGAGGCGGACGTCGTCCACCAGGTCGTGGCCGAAGAAGCGCCGGCGGGAGACGACGCCGGGGACGCCCGGGTCCCCTCGGCGCCCGTCGGGCCGGATCTCGACGTCCTCGGGGCGGACCAGCAGGAAGCCGCGGCCCTCGGGGCCGTCGGCCGGCGCCTCGCCCAGCACCGAGCGGGCGAGGCCGCCACGGACCTCGCACTCGAGGAGCTGGCCGTCGCCCAGGAACCGCGCCACCTGGGCCGTCGCCGGCCGGCGATAGACCCGGTCGGGGGTCCCTTCCTGGATCACCCGCCCGTGGTCCATGACCACCACGCGATCGGCGATCGAGAGCGCTTCCTCCTGGTCGTGGGTCACCAGCAGCGCAGTGGTCCCGGCCCGCTCCAGGATCTCCCGGACCTCCTCGCGGAGCCTGGCCCTCAAGCCGGCGTCCAGGCTGGCGAAGGGCTCGTCGAGCAGGACCACCCGCGGCGACGGTGCGAGCGCCCGGGCCAGGGCCACGCGCTGCTGCTGCCCACCGGAGAGCTCGTCGGGGAAGCGCCCGGCCAGCTCCTCGAGGCCGACCAGCCGGAGGACCTCGGCCGCTCGCTCGCGGGCGCCGGGGCACCGCCGCAGGCCGTAGCCGACGTTTCCCGCCACCGTCAGGTGCGGGAAGAGGGCGCCCTGCTGGAAGACCATCCCCACCCGCCGGTCCTCCGGGTCGACCCACCGGAGCGGGCCCGCCACCGGCTCGCCGGCCATCCACACCTCGCCGGCCGCCGGCACCTCGAAGCCGGCGATCGCCCGCAGCAGGCTGGTCTTGCCGCAGCCGCTCGGGCCGACGACCGCGGTCAAGCCGCCCTCGGGCACCACCAGGGAGAGCCCGTCGACCGCCCGCACCTCCTGCCCCGTGCCGCCGTAGCGCACCTCGAGGTCCCGGACCTCGACGATCGGCGCTCTCATCGGCTCCCCGCCCTGCCGAGGGTCGGCCGGATGGTGAGCCAGTAGATCGGCAGCCCCGAGACCGCGAGCAGCGCCAGGGCCGGGAGCGCCGCCTCCGAGTAGACCCCCTCCGAGGCTGCGCTCCAGACCCGGGTCGCCAGGGTCTCGAAGCCGATCGGCCGCAGGATCAGGGTCGCCGGCAGCTCCTTCATGGCGGTCAAGAACACCAGGCCGCCGCCGGCCAGGAGCCCGGGGCGCAGCAGCGGCAGGGTCACGCTGCGGAAGACGGCGAGCGGCCCCCGTCCGAGGCTCCGGCCGGCCTCCTCCAGGACCGGCGCGATCGCCACCAGCGACGACCGCGTCGCCGCGACGGCCTCGGGCAGGAAGCGGATCACGTACGCCGCCACCAGGGCGGCAGCGGTCTGGTAGAGCGGGCGGGCGAAGCGGGTGAGGAAGAAGACCATCGCGAGGGCGATGACCAGGCCGGGCAGGGCGTACCCCGAGTGGGTCAGACGCTCGGCCCCCCGGGCCAGGCGGCCCGGGTAGCGGACCGCCCAGAACGCCACCGGCAGCGCGAGCGCCACGGCAGCGACCGCCGCCGCCGCCGAGACCGTCAGCGACCCCACCCCCGCCTCCCAGGCCGCCCCCAGGGGTCCCAGGGGGTTGCCGACCGCGAGGGCGCGGGCGGCCCAGGAGACGACGACGCCCACGGGGATCCCGACGCAGGCCAGGCTGAGGAGCGCGACGCCGGCCAGGGCCGGGAGCTTCCAGCGCCCGAGCGCTACCGGCGCCGGCGACCGCGACGGGCGCCCTCGCACCGGCCGGGACCCCCGCACCGCCCGCGCCTCGAGCGCGACCAGGGCCAGCGTGAGGGCGACCAGGACCAGGGCCAGGACGGCGGCCGCCGTCCGGTCGAAGAGCCCGCGGTAGGCGTTGTAGATCGAGAGCGTGAAGGTGTCGTAGCGCACGATCGAGACCGCGCCGAAGTCCGACAGCGTGTAGAGCACGACGAGCAGGGTGCCGGCGGCCACGGTCGGCCGGAGCTGGGGCAGGACCACCTGGAAGAAGGTCCGCCATGGGCCCTCCCCCAGGCTCCTGGAGCTCTCCTCGAGCGCCGGATCGAGCCCGCGCAGGGCCGCGACCAGGAGCAGGTAGGTGTAGGGGTAGGTGAACAGCGCCAAGGCGAGAAGGGCGCCGGTGTACCCGTAGGCGAGCGGCGGCAGCCGCCCGGCCCCCAGCGGCGCGAGCCACCCCTGGAGGAAGCCGGAAGGGCCCAGGAACGCCACCAGGGTCAGCGCCGCCACGTAGGAGGGGAAGACCAGGGGCAGAGCGCCCAGGACCGCCCAGGCGCCCCGCCCGGGCAGGTCGGTCCGGGTGACCAGCCAGGCGAGCGGCAACGCCACCGCCGCCGACAGCACCGCTACCCCCGCGGCGAGGCCCAGGCTGCGCAGGGCGAGGGCGAGGGTCGTCCGCGAGGCGAGCTCCCGGACGAGCGTCTCCCAGCCGGCGCCCAGGACCCGGACCGCGAGATAGGCCAACGGCAGGTTGACCGCGACGGCGGTAGCCGCGGCAGTCGCCGCGAGCCAGACCGGCGCCCGCCGGCGCCCCGCCCGGGTGAGCGCCGACCGTCCGGAGGCCGGGCGCCGGGCGGCGGAGGTCAAGGGGAAGGCCGGCACCGCCATCAGGGGAGGAGGCCGCTCCGCCGGATCTGCTCGAGGGTCGGCTCGAGGACCGCCGCGACCTCGCCGAAATCGACCTCCGGGGTCCTGAGGTCCGCGAGCGGAGCGAGCTCGCCCGCCGCCTCGACGGCCGGCACGACCGGGTACTCGAAGGTCTCCCGGGCGAAGTAGCTCTGCGCCTCCTCCGAGAGCAGGAAGCGCACCAGCTCCACCGCCTCCGCCCGGCCGCTCAGCGTCCCGACCCCCGCCAGGTTGACGAACGAGGAGGCCTCCCCTTCCGGCAGGAAGTGGTTCGCCCCCGGGGCGGAGGGGTTCTCCTGGAGCGCCCGCCAGAGGTAGTAGTGGTTGACCAGCCCGAAGTCGATCTCGCCGGCCAGCGCCGCGTC
>DATKCC010000465.1:0-2813 GCA_035513375.1 Thermoanaerobaculia bacterium
CGGGCCTTGGCGGTCGCCTCGACGTCCTGGCCGGCGAAGACCGAGACCACCCGGTCGGGGCGCCTGCCGTTGTCGAGGGCCATGCGGACGCCGGGCCGGGCCATGCCGGCGGCGCAGCCGCAGACCGAGTTGAAGACCAGGAGCGCGGTGCCTTGCTTCTGGGCCATGAAGCTGTCGACCGCTTCGGGCGTCTGGAGCTCTTGGACTCCGGCAGCGGTCAGCTCCTCGCGCATGGGCCTGACGAGCAACGGGTTGTAGGGCACTGATTCTACCTCCTCGAGATGACAGGCCGCCGGAGACGGCGGGAGATTACGGGTCGCGGGCCCGGCGGCGGTCCCCGCCCCGCGACTCTGGCTTCACTGCATTCTACAGAACCGGTCGGGCCCTCCGGCTGTTCCCCGGCACCTGCCAACCGGGGCGCGCCCGACTCCAGGCTAGACTCAGGCGTCTCCAGGAGGAGTCCCATGACCCTGACGCGCCCGACCCTTCTCGCCGCCCTCTTCACCGCCTTCGCCCTCGGCGCTCCGGCCCTGACGGCTGCCGGCGGTGGAGACCACCACCCCGAGGCCTTCCCCCCGCCCGACCGGCCGCTCCGGGCCGGCTTCCTGGTCGTCGACGGGGTCTACAGCTCCGAGCTGGTGGCGCCCTACGACGTCCTCCACCACACGGTCTTCCACACCGCGGGCCGGGGCGACGGGCCCGGGATCGAGGTCTTCACCGTCTCCCCGGACGGCCGGCCGGTGACCACCTTCGAGGGCCTTCACCTCACGCCCCACCACTCTTTCGAGAACGCTCCGCCCATCGACATCCTGGTCGTGCCGAGCACCGAGGGGAGCATGGGACGGGACCTCGAAAACCGCCGGCTGATCGACTGGGTGCGCGAGACCGCTGAGAGCGCCCGCTACGTGATGTCGCTCTGCGACGGCGCCTTCGTCCTCGCCGAGGCGGGCCTCCTCCACGGCCGCTCGGCGACCACCTTCCCGGGCGACTACGAGGCGTTCGCCGCTCGCTTCCCGAAGGTCAAGCTCCGGGTCAACGTGAGCTTCGTCCACGACGGCGCGCTGCTCACCTCCCAGGGCGGGGCGAAGAGCTACGACGTCGCCATGTACCTGGTGGACCTCCTCTACGGCGAGGAGGTCGCGAGCGGGGTCGGCCGGGGGCTGCTCCTGCCCTGGCCCGTCGACCCCGCGGCCGCGCCTCACATGGTGACCGATCCGGGCGCCCGACCCCGGCAAGAGCGCGAAGCCGGCCCTGCCGAGGTTGCCGAGGACCCGGAGGGCGAGCCCCCGCCGTGACCGGGTTCTACCTCGTCATGATCGTCCTCCCCGCCGCCATCGGCGCCCTGGCGGTCGCCCTCGCCGTCCGCGCCCGG
The DNA here is from genome assembly GCA_035513375.1 of Thermoanaerobaculia bacterium. GTDB lineage: Bacteria > Acidobacteriota > Thermoanaerobaculia > Multivoradales > DATKCC01 > DATKCC01. The sequence continues at coordinate 1,373 of DATKCC010000465.1, forward strand.
CGCGGGCGGCTCTCGGGGAGAGGCTGAGGGTGGACGGGTCAGAGGCGGCCGCGCTCGCCGTCGATCGCGGGCCAGCGATCGCCTCGTTCGTCGGCTACCTGGCGCTGATCGTCGCGATCGGGGTCTGGGCGGCGCGGTTCTCCTCGGCCGGGGTCGCGGAGTTCTTCGTCGGCGGCCGCCGGATGCACCGCTTCGTCGTGGCGCTCTCGGCAGTCGTCTCCGGGCGCTCCGCCTGGCTGATCCTGGGGGTGGTGGGCCTCACCTACCAGCGCGGCGCCTCGGCGGTCTGGGCGGTGGTCGGCTACATCGTCGTCGAGCTCTTCCTCTTCCTCTACTTCGCCCGGCGCCTGCGCCGCTTCGCCGAGGTCCACGACTGCGTGACCGTGCCCGACGTCTTCGCCGCCCGCTTCGGCGACCGCAGCGGCGCCCTGCGCCTCACCCTGGCGGCGGTCTTCCTGCTCTTCATCGTCGGCTACGTCGCGGGGCAGTTCGTGGCCGGCGGCAAGGCCTTCGCCACCGGGTTCGGGCTCGATCCGACGGCCGGCATCCTGCTGACCGCCGGTATCGTGCTGGCCTACACCGTCCTGGGCGGCTTCCTGGCGGTCTCGGTGACCGACGTCGTCCAGGCGCTGTTCATGATCGTCGCCCTGGTCGTGGTGCCGGCGGTGGCGATCTCCCTCGAGGGCGGTCTCGGCGTCCTCGCCGCGGGGCTCGCCGCCCTCGACCCGGCGCTGGTCGATCCGACCGCCCTCGGCTTCGGCGCCCTCCTGGGATTCCTCGGGATCGGCCTGGGCTCGCCCGGCAACCCCCACATCCTCGCCCGCTACCTCTCGATCCGCAACGCCGAAGAGCTCCGCACCGCCGCCGTCGTGGGCACGCTCTGGAACGTGGTGATGGCCTGGGGCGCCCTCTTCGCCGGCCTCGCCGGGCGCCTGTGGGTGCCGGACCCGGCGGCCCTCCCCGCGGGCGACGTCGAGAACCTCTACCCCTTCCTCGCCAGCCAGGTGCTGCCCTCGTGGCTCTTCGGCCTGGTGATCGCGGCGATCTTCGCCGCCATCATGTCGACCACCGACTCGCAGCTCCTGGTGGCGGCCTCGGCGGTGGTCCGGGACGTCTACGAGAAGGTCCTCCACCGCAGCGAGGAGGTCCCGCAGCGGCGCCTGGTGCTCCTGAGCCGCGCGGTCGTCCTGGCGCTGGTCGTGCTCTCGGTGCTGATGGGCTTCTACGCCGAGCAGGTGGTCTTCTGGCTCGTCCTGTTCTCCTGGGCCGGCCTCGGGGCGAGCCTCGGCCCGACCTCGATCCTCGCTCTCTACTGGCGCGGTACGACCCGCGCCGGGGTGCTCGCCGGGCTGGTCGCCGGGGCGGCGACGGTGGTCGTCTGGAAGCTCACGCCGGCGCTGAGCGGACGGCTCTACGAGCTGGTCCCGGGATTCCTGGCGGG
>DATKCC010000466.1:0-4625 GCA_035513375.1 Thermoanaerobaculia bacterium
GGCTCGCCCATTACCGCCGGCCGCCCCCGCCGCCGCTCGAGGTGCTCCGGCGAGCAGAGCACGGTGCGGTGGCCGGCCGCGCCCAGCCAGTCCTCCAGCGCGAGCATGTGCTGCAGGTCCTCGGAGTAGGCGGTGGCGTACATCAGGGCCACCCGCTCGCGCCCGGCGAAGGCGGCGGCGAAGGCCCCCGCCAGGTCGCCCGCGAACTCGAGCCCGGGGAATGCCCCCGCCAGGAGCCGCGGCAGGCCGACCGCCTCGTTGAAGCCGCCGGGGACGTCCTCGTTGAACTCCGAGACCATGAGCCGACCGTCCGGGGTGGGGAAGAGGTCGTAGCGGGTGAGCTGGAGCTCGGTCTCGGGCTCCTCTCGGAGCAGCGGGTGGAGCGCTGCCGGGATGGCCAGGAACGCCAGCAGCTCGGGCTCCCGGCGCACCCGGGCCTCGAGCCGCCCGAGGGCACCGTGGAGCGCCTCCACAACCGCCACCACCCGCTCGTGCTCGGCGCGGGTCAGCACCAGGGCCTCGGGCAGCACCAGGCACTGCCCGCAGGCGTAGGTGTCCCACTTGTGGAAGCGGAAGCGCAGGGCCCGCAGGACCTCCGCTGCCGCGGCGTCCCCTAGGCCCCAGGGGACGGTCCTCAACCGCCGCCTCCCAGGGTCCGGTCGAGGAAGCGCTGGAACCACCAGACGCCCGCCGCCACAAGGGCGTAGGCGACGGTCTCGAGCGATCGGGCGGGGGTGGGCACCGTCCAGGGCACCGCCTCCTCCTCGGCGCCCCGGCGGCTCAGGATCGCCTCGTGGACGACCAGCATGCCGCCGATGGCGCCGAAGCTGAGGAGCCCGTGGTGCCAACCCCAGAAGTCCCCGGCCACGGCGTCGGTGAGCAGCGCGGCCGAGACCAGCACGAACCACCCGGCGCCCCAGGCGTCCTTGACGCTGCGCTCCTGGCGCAGGCGCGTCTTGAGGTCCTTGCCCTCGCGCCGCCGGTAGATCGAGAACGCCGTCACCAGGGCGGTCCAGCCGAGGGCGAAGAAGGTCGCCGGGATCCACCAACCGCCCTCGTCGTCCCCCACCGGGTCCGCCTCCCCCCAGAGGCTGCCGCCGAAGATCATCCCAGTGGCCAGGGTCCAGGCGGCGATGAACAGGCCGGCCGCCAGGTTCTGGCGTTCCCCGGCGTCGACCCGCACCCGGGCGCCCCAGGCGGCCGCGCCGAGCTGGCCGAAGAGCTTCACTACCGCGTAGCCCATCACCAGGTAGAACAGGACGTAGAAGCCGGTGACGCTCGGGTCGGCCCAGCGCCAGAGGACCAGGGCGATCCAGGCCATGGCCAGGGCCACCCCCAGGCGCACCGCCCCCAGCGCGGCGTTGCCGCGCCGGAACAGCCGGTGCAGCGCGCCGGTGAAGGTGACGGCGACGGCCACCGCCGCCGTGATCAGGGAAGCTACGAAGACGCAGCCTTCGGACTCATCCAAGGTCAGGCGATCCTAACCCGGACTTCTGACCAGCCTTCGACCGCAACGTTGCCCGGTGCGGCAAGCCGCACCCTACGCCGGTCAAGACGACGAGTGTGGCGGCCCAGCGTCCAGCCGGAACCGGAACCGCCCCCGCGCCGCCTCCAGCCTCTCCCGGTACTCGTCGGAGCCCAGCCGCTCTTTCAGCCGCCCGGAGACCGCCATCAGCATCGGGACGGGGTGCCAGCGGAGCGGTTCGCCGGTCGCGGCGTCGACCACACGCCCGTCCTCGACGGCGCGGGTGGCCTCGGCCAGGGGGCGACCGGCCAGGGCCTCGCGGAGGGCGTCGAAGCGGGCGGCATCCTCCGGCTCGAGGAAGCGCAGGAACTCCTCGGCCCGGGCGGCCATGTGGTAATGGGCGGGGACGAACAGGACCCCGTCGAGGCCCAGTCGCTCGCACATCAGCACGATCACCGCCGCCACGTCACGGAGCAGCCCGAGCCCGGGGTGCGCTTGGCCGGGGAGGGGCCGCGCGCCGGCGCGGAAGCGCGCCCGCGGGTTCTGGAGCAGCAGCCATTCGATCCGGAGCATCTCGAAGCCGGGCAGGGCCCGCCGGTCCCGGCGCGCCCGGAGCTCGGCCAGGAGCTCGGCGCGACTCGAACGGCCCCGTGGGCCTGAGGGGTCGGGCTCGCTGAACAGACGGAGCGTCTGGCCCGCCGGGTTGTCGAGCTCGAGCTCCAGGGTCGGGTGCTCGAACCCGCGGTCGCGCAGGCGCTGGAGGAGGCCCAGGCGTTCGAGCGCGAGCTCCAGGCCGTGGCGGGAGTAGTAGCCAAGGAAGCGGCTCTCCCGGGGCTGGCCGACGAGGGCCCCGAGCACCTCGTCCTCGGTCAGGCCGAAGAGATCGTCGCCGCGGTCGTCGCCGGTGAGCTCGGCGGGCGACAGGAGCTGGGAGAGCACGCGGTAGCGCCGGAGGGTGATCTCGTCGGTAGAGGGGACCTCGAGCTCGCGGCCGGCGGCGAGGAGCCAGCCCAGGAACCGGGCGGTATAGCGCCAGGCCTCGCGGCCGTAGCCCCCGGCCAGGGCCACGACGGTCGGCGGGTCGCCCAGGCGCCGGAGCTCCTCGACGACGAAGCGGTCGCGGTCGAGCATCCCCTGCCCGGAGATCCGCCAGTTGCCGAGCACGTCGCTGGCCGCCGGGTCGCAGCCGGCGAGGTAGAAGGCGAGGGCTGGGCGGAAGCGTTCGAGGACCGGCGGCAGGCGCTCCCGGAGGGCTTCGAGGTAGGCGCCGTCCCCGACGTCGTCGCCGAGGGCGACCGAGGTGTCCTCGATCGCCTCGGTCTCGTCCCACGGCCGGTTGTGGATCGAGAAGGTGTGCACGCTCTCGTCGCCGGCGAAGATCGCGCGGGTGCCGTCGCCGTCGTGGAGATCGAGGTCGACGACAGCGATGCGGCCGGCGAAGCCATGCTCGCGGAAGGTGGCGATCGCGACCGCCACGTCGTTGAAGACGCAGAAGCCGCCGCCCCGGTCGGCGTGGGCGTGGTGGAGGCCGCCGCCGAGGTTGACCGCCGTCCGGCCGGTCTCGAGGGCTGCCCGGGTGGCGAGCAGGGTGCCGCCGACCATCGCACGCTGGAGGTCGAGAAAACGGTCCTCGTCGGCCACCGCGATCTGCAGGCCGAGGATGCGCGTCAGGGAACCGGGCTCGCGCAGGCTCTCGAGATAGTCGACGGTGTGCACGCGGCAGAGCTGTTCGAAGCTCGCTGGCCGCGGCCAGCGAAGCAGCCCCCGGCGCACCAACCCCTCGCTGGCGAGGAAGGCGAGGACGTTCTCCGCCCGCCGCGGATCGATCTGACTCTCAGGCCCGATCGCCGCCGACTCCAAGACGTAGTGGCCGCTGTAGACCAGCTCGGCGAGCGGGCTCGCCCCGAGGCGCTGGGCGAGGCGCCAGCCGAGGCGGCGGAGGTGCTTGCCGAGAGCGCTCACGCGAAACCCTCCGGCGGCGGAGCCCGCCGCGGTCCGGTCACCGGAGGCCCGGGATCTTGCGCCACATCCGGAAGGCCGAGAGCAGGGCCTTCGCCTTGCCCGGAGTGTTGGTCCGGAGGATCAGGGACTCGTAGCCGCCGCCGGTGGCGAAGCTCTCGACGATCGACTGTTCCTGGGTGTAGCGGCGGATGCCGTGGGCGCCGTGGCGCCGGCCGATGCCGCTCTGCTTGACCCCGCCCATCGGTACGTCGAAGCTGTGGTAGATGAGCAGGGTCGAGTTGACGCCGGCACTTCCGACCTCGAGGCGCCGGGCGATGCGGAGCGCCCGGTCCTCGTCGCCGCCCCAGACCGAGCCGTTCAGGCCGTAGGGGGTGGCGTTGGCCAGCTCGACGGCCTCTTCGGCGCTATCGACCGCCTCGATCGACACCACCGGGCCGAAGGTCTCCTCGCAGGTGAGCTTCATTTCGGCCGTCGTGCCGGTGAAGACGGTCGGGGCGACGAAGGCCGGGCCGAGGCCGCTCGGGCGCTCGCCGCCGGCCAGCACCGTCGCCCCCTTGGCGACCGCGTCCTCGACGTGCGTCCAGACCTTCCCGGCGTGCTCCTCGCTGATCATCGAGCCGATGTCCTTGTCGAAGCCGAGCGACCAGCCGACCTCGAGGCTCCGCACCCGCTCGGTGACCGCCTCGGCGTAGCGCTCGAAGAGCGGCCGCTCGACGAACACCCGCTCGACTGCGATGCAGGGCTGGCCGGAGTTGGCGAAGGCCCCCGAGAGGAACCCGCTGACCGCGTCGTCGAGCGGCGCGTCGGCGAGGACGATCATCGGGTTCTTGCCGCCGAGCTCGAGCGAGAACGGGACCAACCGCTCGCCGGCGCCGATCGCGATCCTCCGGCCCACGGCGGTCGAGCCGGTGAAGCCGATGTAGTCCACCCGCCGGATGAGCTCCGGGCCGATCTCGGCACCCAGCCCGTGGACGAGCTGGAAGAGGTCCGGGTGGAGGCCGGAGGCGATCAGGACCTCCCGCCCGAGCTCGGCCGAGAGCGGCGTCAGCTCCGAGGGCTTGACCACCACCGCGTTGCCGGCGAGGAGCGCCGGCAGGGCGTCGGCCACCGGCAGCAGGAAGGGGTAGTTCCAGGGGGTGATCAGGCCGCAGACGCCGAGCGGCTTGTGGACTACCCGGGCCGAGGTCAGACCCGGGAT
>DATKCC010000467.1:0-2495 GCA_035513375.1 Thermoanaerobaculia bacterium
TCGACCAGCGTCTGGGCGCGGAGCAGCCAGGCGAGCTGCCCGCGGCGCCGGTTCTCCTCGGTGACGAAGGGGTCGCCGGGGGCGTCGCTGTAGTTGATCTCGACCGTCATCACCTGGGCGAAGCGGCGGAAGATCTCCGCCAGGCCGGGCTCGAGCGGCGACAGGAAGGTCAGGTGGAGCGAGGAGACCGCCAGGCCCTCGGCGCGCGCCCGCTCTACGGCTTCCTCGATCGCGCCCTTGGTGCTGCCCCAGCCGACAACCAGCAGGTCGCCCGCGGGGTCGCCATGGATCTCCGGCGGGGTCAGGGTCCGCTGGAGTACCGCTAGCTTGCGGCTGCGCATCGCCGAGGCGTGCTGGTTGACGCTCGAGGCGTAGGCCACATGGCTCTCCTCGTCGTGGGCGAGGCCGGTCGCGGTGAACATGCCGCCGGGGCGGCCGGGGACGATGCGCTCGGAGAGCCCGGTCTGCGGGTCCCAGGCGTACGGCGCCTGGCCCTCGGGCACCGGCGAGAGGTCGGGCGGGGCCGCCTGCCAGGCGACCTCCGGCCGGGGGCGCGGGAAGGGCTGGACGCCGGTCGCGAGGTTGGCGTCCGAGAGCACCATCACCACGGTGCGGAAGGTCTCGGCGAGCCGGCGCGCCGTGATCATCGCGTAGAAGCACTCCTCGATCGTCGCCGGCGCGAGCACCACGTGGGGGGCGTCGCCCGGCTGGCCGAAGATCGCCGCCAGCAGGTCCGACTGCTCGACCTTCGTCGGCAGGCCGGTGCTCGGGCCGCCGCGCTGGACGTCGATCACCACCAAGGGCGTCTCGATCATCACCGCCAGGCCGAGGAACTCGGTCTTCAAGGCCAGCCCCGGGCCGGAGGTGATGGTGAAGGCGGTCTTGCCGGCCCAGGAGGCGCCGAGCGCCACGCCGGCGGCGGCGATCTCGTCCTCGGCCTGGTGGAGGACGCCGCCGAAGCGCTCGAAGACCTCGCCCAGGTAATGAGAGACCGAGGTCGCCGGGGTGATCGGGTACATGGCGGCGAGCTCCATGCCGGAGGCGATGGCGCCGAGCGCCAGGGCCTGGTTGCCGTTCATCACCACCATCGGCTCGAGCGCAGGCTGGCGCGGCACCTCGATCCGGAAGTCGAGGTTCTCGGCCGCCCAGCCGACGCCGCGCTCGAGCAGCGTGACGTTGCGCTCGTAGACCTCGCGGGACTTCTTGCGCAGGCTGAAGGCGATCTGGTCGCGCACCAGCCCGAGGTCGAGGCCGTAGAGCCAGACCAGGAGCCCCAGGGCGAACATGTTCTTGCCGTGCCGCAGGTCGTCGACCACCTGCAGGCACTCGGCCTCCATCGGCACCTCGACGATCCGGTAGCCGGCGTCGCCGAGCTCGGCCAGCGCCGCGAGCCAGGCGGCCTGGATCGCCTCGTCCGGGTCGCTCGCCCACTTGTTCTCGAGCAATAGCGTGGCGCCCTCGGCCAGCGCGTCCAGGCGGTGGCGGGCGAGCAGCACCTGCTCGTTGAACGCGACCACCAGGTCGGTGCGGTCGCCCCAGTTGGTCACCGGCCCGGTGCCGATCCGGATGCGGTTGCCGCTCGCGCCCGCCGGGATGCGGGGCGGGGGCTGGATCTCGGCGGGGATGATCTCCACCGTCCAGACTCCGTGGCCGAGCTTGGCGCAGACCGTGGCGAAGACCTGGCCGCAGGTCTGGGCGCCCTCGCCGGAGTCGGAGACGACTTCGACCGAGTGGAAGGCGAAGCGGTCGATCCGCGGGGAACCCGGCGCAACCGCCGCCAGGCCGGACCCGGGGGGGCCGGGGAGGACGCCGGTGGGGGCCTCGATGTCGTTCATTGCGGGTCTCTCCAAGGGGTCGGACGGGTGATCTCGGGGGCGGCGCGGCCGGCGCTACACGGGGCTCGGAGGCCGCCCAGGAGCTGCTCGGCGAAGTGCGCCGCGAGCTCCGGTGCCGGCGCCGAGCCGTCGGGCCGGTACCAGTGCGCGACCCAATTGACGGCGCCGAGGATGACGAAGGCCGCGAGCTTCGGGTCGAGCGGCCGGAGCTCGCCGCTCCGGACACCGCTGGCGATGATCGACCGCAACCCCCGCTCGTAGGCGTCGCGGGCCGCCACCACCTCGGCGTGATGAGCCGGTGCGAGCGCCGGGATCTCCGCCGCGAGCGAGAGGCCCTCGATCTGCTCGGTCATCAGCCGGACGTGCTCGCGGATGGCGTGGCCGAGCTGGTCGATCGGCCGCTCGTGGCGAAGGGCCTCCTCGAGGATCCGCTCGACCCGTTCGGCCAACCGGCGGTGCCCCTCGTAGAGGATCGCCTCCTTGTCCGGGAAGTAGTAGTAGAGCGCGGCCTTCCTCAGGCCGAGCCGGCCGGCGATCTCGTCGACCGTCGTCGCGTGGTAGCCCCGCTCACGGAACGCGCCGAGCGCCGTTCGGAGGATCTCCTCCTTGCGCTGGCGCCGCTTGCGGCGGATGTGCGGCGAGGGCTCGGTGTGGGGTGCG
>DATKCC010000468.1:0-2979 GCA_035513375.1 Thermoanaerobaculia bacterium
CACCCGCGCCATGCTCGAGGCGGCCGGCGAGCCCGGCTACGTCCCCTTCGCCGAGGCCCACGGCGTCTTCCAGGCCCTGCACGAGCCGCTCCGGACCCATTGGCTGCCCTACCTCCGCGGCGAGACCGGCCGCGAGGAGGCGGCACGGGCGCTGGTGACGGCCACCGCGGCGCCGCCCTGAGCCCACCGGGCCGAGAGCTCGCCACCTCGCCAGCGCCCGCTTGGCAGTCCAGACCCAGCGCGGCCGAGCCCTGCCTCAATCCTCCGCTTCCCCGCCTCCCGAGACCGCCTCGAACAGCGGGAAGGCGAGAGCCCCCTTCTCGGTGTACCAAGTCATGATCTCGACCTCCAGGCGGCCGGCCGCGACCGCCGGGTCGGCCTCCGCCAGTCGGCGGGCCTCCTCGACGCTTCCGACCCGGTAGAGGGCGAGGCCGCGGAGCCGCTCGTCCTCCTGGTCGCCGAACGGGCCGGCCGCGACCAGGTGCCCCTCCCGGGCCATGCGCCCGAGGTGCGCCAGGTGGCCGGCCTGGATCTCCTGGAGCTTCTCCTGCGGATACTCCGGCCGCTCCGCCGGGCGCTTGAGGAGCACGAGCTGGTAGCTCTCGAATTCCATCGGCGCCGGGGCCTGGCCGGATTGGTCCGCGGGCTCCTCGCCGGGAGGCGGCGGAGCGTCCTGGCCCGTGGCGACGGGCGGGAGGGCGAGGAGCCAGACGGCGGTCAGGACGGGGACGAGGGCACGGTCGATCATCGGGATTCTCCTGGGGGATGGGGTCGCGGCGAAATCACTCCCTTGACGGATCGATCAGCCGCAGCCCGGAGAAGTCCTCCTTGTAGTAGCCGCGATCCCGGCAAAGGAGGGCGTCGGCCTGGTGGAGGGCGTGGGCTCCGACGAGGAAGTCGGCGACCAACCTGGAGCGTTGCCTCGGTACTCGACGGCAATACTCTCGCCACATCTCCCCGGCCGCGCGGGCTGTCTCCGCGGAGAGCGGATCGAAGGTGACCCCGACCACACCCAGGGTCTTCGAGAACGAAGCGTGGTCCGAAAAGTGAGCTCGGACCTCGGCCCAGACGATGTCGCAGGCAACCAACGCCCCGGAGTCGTAGGCCTTGCGCAACGCTCCCCGGGAGCGCACCCCGAACTCCGGATCGGCTCCCAGGACGTCGAGCAGCACGGAGGAGTCGACGGCGGTTCTCATCGCCTCGCGGGCCGGGCGCCACGCATCTCGTCCAGGAGCTCGTCTACCGAGCTCTCCAGCCCTAGGATGCCGAAGATGCGGTCGACCGGATGTCCGGCCTTGGCGCTCTTGCGCAGCACGGCCTCGCCCGCTCGGATCTCGAACTCCACGGGTGTGCCGGGATGGAGCCCGAGGCGATTCCGCACCTCCACGGGAACGGTGATCTGCCCCTTGGCTGAGATGGTGCTCTTCATGAAGTCAAGACTAGTCCGCTTTACCCATCAGGTCAAGAAACCGGGCGACATAATCTCTGCGTCGATGGCCCGTCACCTGCGCAGCGCCGCCGGCCTGGCTCTCCTCGCTCTCCTCGCGCTCCTCGGCTGCGGGCACGGCGACGCCGCCGGAGTCCACGGCGACCGCGGGGCGGCGCCGGCCGGCTCGGGCGAGAGGGCGCCGCTCCCCACGGCCGCCGTCCGCCACCGGGGCGTCTCCTGGGTCGCCGACCGGGAGCCGGTGACCGGGCGCGCCTTCGCCTCCCTGGTGGCCGCCGGCGCCGACTCGATCGCCCAGACGCCCTTCGGCTGGCAGGAGACCGAGCACTCCCCGGAGGTGCGCCTCATCACCTCCGGGCGGGTCTTCTGGGGCGAGACCGACGAGGGGCTCGAGGAGACCACCCGCCTCGCCCGGGAGCGCGGCATCCGGACCCTCCTCATCCCCCAGATCTGGCTCCGCCGGGCGAGCGACGGCGCCTGGCGCGGCGACATCGCCATGGCCAGTGAGGCCGACTGGGAGCGCTGGTTCGAGAGCTACCGGCGCCTCGTCCTCCACTACGCCGCCCTCGCCGAGCGGCTCGGGATCCCGGCCTACTGCGTCGGCGTCGAGCTCCACGCCGCGGCCCGGGACCGCCCCGACGACTGGCGCCGCCTGATCGCCGAAGTGCGCGAAGTCTACTCGGGGCAGCTCACCTACGCCGCCAACTGGCACCGCGAGGTCGAGGAGGTCCCGTTCTGGGACGCCCTCGACCTGATCGGGGTCCAAGGCTACTTCCCCCTGAGCGCCGAGCCCCTGCCGACGGTCGAGGAGCTGGTCGCCGGCTGGCAGCCCCACGCGGCGGCGCTCGAGGCCCTGGCCCGGCGTCACGGGCGGCCGGTCCTCTTCACCGAGATCGGCTACGTCAGCCGGCCGGGGGCGGCCGCCGATCCCTGGGTCTGGCCCGAGAGAGGGCAGCGCGAGGCGTCGAGCGAGGAGGGGCTGGAGCTCCAGGCCCGTGCCTACGAGGCCTTCTTCCGGACCTTCTGGCACCGGCCGTGGGTGGCCGGAGCGTACTTCTGGAAGTGGTACCCGGGCCTCCCGCCCGGAGAGACCTCAGGAGTCGACTACTCCCCTCAGGGCAAGCCCGCCGAGCGGGTGCTGCGGCGCTGGTACGCCGGAATCGGGTAAAGCTCGGGAGCGAAAGTTCCACCGGAGGCGGCTAGGTCTCGAAGATCTCCGAGACCGGCAGGCGGAAGCCTGGGAGGTAGTCATCTTGACATCGTCCTCCTGCATCATCATGATGATCTCCATGAGGACGACCTTGACCCTCGATCCCGACGTGGCCCGCCGCCTCGAGCAGGAGATCCGGCACACGGGCAGGGGAATGAAGGCCGTCGTCAACGAGGCGCTCCGGAGCGGGCTCGGCCTCGCGGAGCGCCGCGAGAAGCCGCCGCGCTTCGAGGTGCGCCCCCATTCGTTCGGCTTCAAGCCCGGCGTCGACCTGAACCGCCTGAACCAGCTCCTCGACGAGCTCGAAGCCGAGGAAGCCGCG
>DATKCC010000469.1:0-4311 GCA_035513375.1 Thermoanaerobaculia bacterium
CGCGGCTTCCTCGGCTTCGAGCTCGTCGAGGAGCTGGTTCAGGCGGTTCAGGTCGACGCCGGGCTTGAAGCCGAACGAATGGGGGCGCACCTCGAAGCGCGGCGGCTTCTCGCGGCGCTCCGCGAGGCCGAGCCCGCTCCGCAGCGCCTCGTTGACGACGGCCTTCATCCCCCTGCCCGTGTTCCGGATCTCCTGCTCGAGGCGGCGGGCCACGTCGGGATCGAGGGTCAAGGTCGTCCTCATGGGGATCATCATGATGATGCAGGAGAACGATGTCAAGATGACTACCTCCCTGGCTTCCGCCTGCCGGTCTCGGAGGTCTTCGAGACCTAGCCGCCTGCGGTGGAGCTTTCGCTCCCGAGCCTTACCCGATTCCGGCGTACCAGCGCCGCAGCACCCGCTCGCCCGAGCCGGCCGGCGGCGCCCCGCGGTCGCCGTGGACCCCGGCGGCGTCGCCGTGCTCGCAGCCGAGGAGCGCGAGGAGAGCCAGGCCGGCGGCGCTTCGGAGGTGACGGACCATTGGTGTCGAGACTATGCTGGCCGTGGCAACCTTCGGCCCCATCCTCCAGGAGAATCCCGATGATCGACCGCGCGCTCGTTCCCGTCCTCACCGCCGCCTGGCTCCTCGCCCTCTCGCCCGTCGCCACGGGCCAGGACGCTCCGCCGCCTCCCGGCGAGGAGCCCTCGGACCAATCCGGCCAGGCCCCGGCGCCGATGGAATTCGAGAGCTACCAGCTCGTGCTCCTCAAGCGCCCGGCGGAGCGGCCGGAGTATCCGCAGGAGAAGCTCCAGGAGATCCAGGCCGGCCACTTGGCGCACCTCGGGCGCATGGCGCGGGAGGGGCACTTGGTCGCGGCCGGCCCGTTCGGCGACCAGGAGGACGAGCGGCTCCGCGGCCTCGCCCTCTACCGGGTCGGAAGCGTCGAGGAGGCCCGCCGACTGGCGGAGGCCGACCCGGCGGTCGCGGCCGGCCGCCTGGAGGTCGAAATCATGACCTGGTACACCGAGAAGGGGGCCCTCGTCTTCCCGCTGTTCGAGGCGCTCTCGGGAGGCGAAGCGCCCGACCGCTGAGCAAAGCCGGGCCGGGACCATCACCGGCCGAGCTTCCCGGCCGATCGGGCTTATGAAGCGGCCGTTTCGGCCATGAACGGGGTCCCGTCTCTGCTAGGTACCCTACAGCCGCTTCACCCAAGGACAGTCGCCCGTGACCGTCTCCCACAGCACTCGGTCGGCCGTGATCAGCTCACAGCCGGCCTGGCGCGCGAGCCCGACGAAGACGGCATCGTACACCGTCAGGCCGTGCTCGAAGGCGAAGAGGATCGCCTCCGGCAGGAGCTCGGCCCCGTCGACGATCGTGATCGGGAAGGTCGCGAGCTCGGCCCACACTTCCCGAGCCTCTCGCTCCGAAAAAGCCGAGGATCGCCGGGTCCAGAGGACGCTGGCGAGCTCATAGGAGAAAGACGACGGCACCTGGACCCGGCTCCTCCGCTCCAGGAGCTCTCGCAGAAGAGCGAGGGCCCGGTCGGTTCCTTCCTCCTGGAAGAACCACTTGGCCGCGACGCTCGTGTCGAGGACCCGAGTCACCATCCGCGGTCGCGATCCCGTCGGACGATCTCGGCACTGTCCGGCATCGGCCCGAAGGACTCTCGGAGCCGCTGGAGACGTTCGAGGGTCGCCTCTGGGTCCCGCGACCGCCCGAGCTCCCGGTCGAGGAGGGTGCGCGCCATCTCGGACATGCTCACGTGACGGGCCCGGGCCTCACGCCGAAGTCGCTCCACGAGGGTCTCGTCGAGCATCAAGTTGACACGCTTGAGAAGAGTCGCCATCCGGTCCTCGCCACCCTCACCTACACATTATACACACCTCCACTCGACAGTCCGCGCGAAAGGCTATCCTCCCTGTAACCACCACCGCGCTCAGGTGTCGTACCGGGCGTGAGCACCGCGGGGGAGATCGCACTGGCCGCACCACCGACCGGCGACCGGGACATGGCCTTCTGGCGCGCCGCCTACGAGGCGCACGCGCCGGCCGTCCTCGGCTACGTCCAGCGCCGCCTGGGACGGCTCGAGGAGGCCGAGGATCTGCTCCAGGAGACCTTCGTGCGGGCGATCGGCGCCGACTCGTTCGGGACCGGCGGCAACCTGCGCGGCTACCTGCTGCGGATCGCCCACAACCTCTGGGTCAACCGGCTTCGCCGTCCGCGCCTGGTGGTGAGCGCGCCGCCCGACGAAGCGGCCCTCCAGCCACTGCGCGATGCCGCCGAGAGCTCCTCGTCGCCGGAGGATGACGCCCTGTGGTCGGGCTTCCGGCGCGAGCTCGCCCGGGTCGTCGCCGGGATGCCCGAGGCCCACCGCCGGGCCTTCGAGCTGGCGGCGGTCCAGGGGCTGAGCTACGCCGAGGTCGCCCGGCGCACCGGCTGGACGATCGCGCAGGTCAAGATCAACGTCTTCCGCGCCCGGCATCGCATCGTCGGCGAGCTGGGGGACCAGATCCCATATCTCGAACGGAGCACCGAGCCATGAACGAGCGCTGCGACACCCATCAGGCCGACCTCTCCGCGCTGCTCGACGGCGAGCTCGACGCCCGCGAGGCGTACCCCGCGATCGACCATCTCACCGACTGCCGGGCCTGCCGGGGCTTCTGGCGCGGCGCCCGCGCGCTCCAGACGGCGGCGGGCTCCGCGACGGCCGTCGCCCCGGCGCCGCCGGCCGACGGCTGGGAGCGGATCGAGGCCGCGGTCGGACGGCGCGCTCGCGGCGCGTGGGCGTGGCGGGTGGCCGCCGCGCTCCTCGTCGGCCTCGGCCTTCTGCTCACCCTGCGGCCCGCGCCACCCCGCGGGATCGAACCGCAGCCGCCGGCCGCGATCGAGGTCCGGACCGGGACCGGCGACATGAGCGAGCGGCGGTTCGTCGAGCTCACCACCGAGCTGCTACGAGCCGACCGCGACTTCCACACCAAGATGCTCGAGGTGATGCTCCAGGTGGCGGCGCCCGAAGGCCTCCCCGGCGCGCGGCTCGAGGGCGCCCCGGTGACAGAGAACGATCCGGAGCGCGGCGAGCCGGCGCCCCGCCGGCTGCCCGGCGGTCAGGTTCAGACCAGCTAGCACCACACAACCGAAGCCTCTACGAGAGGAGTACCCCATGCGATCGACCATCCTGCTCGCCCTCGGAGTCGCCCTGAGCTCCGCCCTGGGCGGAGCCTCAACCGCCAGCGCCGCCTCCGATACCAGCGGCCTCCTCTACGGCAGAGTCACCACCACGAGCGGCCAGGAGCACGAGGGCCGACTGCGCTGGGGCACCGAGGAGTGCGCCTGGGGCGACCACTTCAACGGCTCGAAAGCGGACCTGCCCTGGCTCGACGAGGTCCCGACCGATCAGCGCGGCCGCAGGCACACGATCAACCTGTTCGGGTTCGAGATCGGCATTCACGGCGAGGAGAGGTCGGGCCGCCAGCTCATCGCCCGCTTCGGCGACATCGACCGGATCGATGTCACCGGCCGCAACGACGCCGTCGTGGTCCTGAAGTCGGGACGGCGGATCGCCGTCGACGGCGGCTCGAACGACCTGGGCGATGACACCAGGATCACCGTCTGGGAAGCGAGCCTCGGCCAGGTCGACCTGGAGTGGCGGAGGATCGACCGCATCCAGTTCCGCTCCACCCCGCGGGACCTTCCGGTGGACGCCCATCGGCTCCACGGCGTCGTCCACACCGACCAAGGCGAGTTCCGCGGCTGGATCCAGTGGGACCAGGACGAGTGTCTCTCCACCGACGTGCTCGACGGCGAGACCAGGGACGGCGACCTCGAGATCCCGATGGGCAACATCCGGACCATCGAGCCGCGCGGCCGCCGGAGCTCGCGGGTCGTGCTGCGGGACGGCCGCGAGCTCGTCCTCTCCGGCACCAACGACGTCGACTCCGACAACCGCGGGGTCTTCGTCGAGGACGAGCGCTTCGGTCGGGTGCTCGTCTCCTGGGACGCCTTCGAGCGCGCCGAGTTCTCCGATCCCCCGGGCAGCGGCCCGGCCTACGACACGTTCGCCGCCGGCAAGCCGCTGCGCGGCACCGTCACCACCCGCGGCGGCCGCAGGCTCACCGGGCGACTGGTCTTCGACCTCGACGAGGAGGGCTCCACCGAGCTGCTGAATGGCGAGCGACGCGGGATCGAGTACTCCATCCCGTTCGCGATGGTCGCCTCGGTGACTCCCACCGGGTCCGACCGCAGCCGGATCGAGCTCACCAATGGCGAGGTGCTCGAGCTCGAAGGCGGGGCGGACGTCGGCAAGGGCAACGCCGGCATCCTGGTGCTCGCAG
>DATKCC010000470.1:0-2245 GCA_035513375.1 Thermoanaerobaculia bacterium
CGGCGGCCGCCGTCGCGCCAGGTGGCCTCCGCCTCGCCGGCGACGCGCGACAGCTCGCCCGGCCCGAGGCTGAGCTCGGCGCCGGCGTCGGCGGCGGTGCCGGCCAGGGAGAGGTCGTCGAAGAGCGCCGGGTCCAGGTACGGCCGGATCACCTCCGCCGGCACGGACTCGGCGGCGAGCGCCAGCCGGCCGACGGCCTCCGGCAGGCGCAGCGACCCCCGGGCGCGCACGCTGCCGCCGGCCGGGGTATCGGCGGCCAGCAGCCGCGGCTCCGCTTCCAGGTCGAACCGGACCGCCGTCTTCTCACCGGCGCCGAGCCCGACCGTCCCCGATCCCGCCAACCGGATGCCGTCGCCCTCGACCCGGAGCGCCTCCAGCGCCAGCGGGCGCCCTTCCCGATACCGCGCGCCGCCGGTGACCGCGAGCGCGAGGGGCGCGAACCCCGGCCGCTCGACCCGGGCTTCCGCCGCTTCGATCGCGACCTCCCAGAGCCCGCCGACGAACGACCCCCGCGCCTCGATCCCCTCGGCCTGCCAGCCGCGGACCCACTCCGCCGCCGCCCCGGTGACCGGCGCCCCGGCGATCGCGCCGCGCCGCAGCACGAGCCGCCGGATCTCGAAGCCCGGCTCCGCCCCCGGCTCCTCCTCGGGCAGCTCGGGAAACGGCGCGGCGAGGTCGAGCCGCGGCCCGACCACCTCGAGCGAGCGGACGACCAGCACCCGGTCGCGCACGGTGCCGAAATCGATCCCGGCGTCGACGCGCTCGGCGGTGAGGAGCGGCGGCTGCCCCGGCGCGCCGACCCGCACGCCGTCGAGGGCCAGCCCGCGCCAGCGGAAGTCGAAGTCCTCGGCGGAGAAGGCCAGGCCGAGCTCGCGGTCGAGGTAGACCGAGACCCGTGCGAGGACCGACCGGCGCACCGCCGCCGAGCGCAGCGAGACCGCCGTCCCGAGGAGCGCCAGGAGCGGCAGCACGACCACCAGCAGGACCAGCGCGAGCGCCAGCCACCGCAGCCGCCGGCGACGAGGCGGAGCGGGCGGCAACGGCCGACCGGCGGCGGGGGAGGACGGCTCAGGCATGGCGTGCGGCGGCGCGCCGCCATGCTACCCCTGATCACCGCGGCTCGCCTCAAGACTGACGGAGGGTGTCTCGGTCCGGAAAGGACCCCGGATGTCCCCGAGACCCCGGCGCTTCGCCCGCAGGGTAAGCTCGGAGCATGTCCACCTCGCTGAGCGCGGCGCTGGCGCCCATCGTGCTGCCCGATCCCGACGGCCGCGAGATCCGCCTCGGATCGTTGTGGCAGGAGCGGCCGGCGGTGGTCGTCTTCCTCCGGCACTACGGCTGAATCTTCTGCCGCGAGCACGTCGCGCAGTTGCGCGACCACGAGGAGAGGTTCCGCCAGGCAGGCGTTGCCCTTGCGGCGGTGGGTCTGGGTGACCGCCACTACGCACGGCTGTTCCGGGAGGAGACGGGGATCGGCTTTCCCCTCCTGGTGGACGAGGAGCGCCGCGCCTACCGGGTCGCCGGCCTCCGGAAGGCGAGCCTCCTCCACCTTCTCCGCCCGGACAACGCCCGCTCTCGCGCCCGGGCCGGCGCTTCCGGCCACCGCCAGCGCCGCCTGGGCAAGGACCCCTTCCAGCTCGGCGGTAGCTTCGTCTTCGCCCCCGGGAACGTCGACCTCTACGCTCACCTGAGCGAGACCTTCGGCGACAATGCCCCGGTCGAGGAGCTGCTCGCCGCGGCTGGCCGGTTGGCGTAGGTGGAGAGTCTCGGGCGACCTGCCGATGGGCAAGCGATCGAGTCGAGAGGTGGGATCCCGGTTCACGATGGCGCCCAATGAGCTCCTCGACCTGCCGGAGCTCAACGTCTGGTTCTTCGCTCTCCTGGTCAACTACCCCTGGGAGTTCCTGCAGGTGCCGTGGTACCAGGCCATGCCCGAGATGCCACACTGGGAGGGCGTGAAGTTCTGCTCCTGGGCGGCGGTCGGGGACGGCCTGCTGGCGGTCGTCGCCTTCTGGGCCGTGGCGCTCTTTCGCTCGCGCGGGTGGCTCCGCCGGCCGACACCGGGCACGACCGCGGGCTTCACGGCCATAGGGCTGGCGTTGACGATCGCCGTCGAGTGGCTCGCCACCGATGTCTGGGGCCGGTGGAGCTACGGGGCGGAGATGCCCACCGTCCCGCTGCTCGGCACCGGGCTGGCGCCGCTTCTCCAGTGGCTGGTGCTGCCGCCGCTGGTGGTGGGGATCGT
>DATKCC010000471.1:0-3378 GCA_035513375.1 Thermoanaerobaculia bacterium
CTATCCGTTCAGGAAACGGACCTCGACGCCGACGATCTCGTACACCGGGATCGCTCTTCTGTCCGCGGTCGTCAGGGTCGCGCCAGCGATCTTCGCGGTGAGCGCCACGAGAGCGTCGTAGACCGCACCGCCGATCCTGCCCGCTCTGGCGAGCCGCCGCACGAGATCGCGCTGCTCGTCGGCGGCGGGGGGTGACAGGATCCGAGGGAAGCGGTCCTCGAGCCAGGTATCGACGAGCTCGGCAGGGGCGCGGTGCGGCGGCGGAAAGCCGGTCAACACGGAGTAGGTTTCGAGCAGGGCGTGCGCCGGGATCGCCGCTCCCTCGTCCACGATCCTCGCTGCGACGTCGTTGAGCTCGTGCCATTCGCCGAAGGCGGCGATCGCGATCGAGCTGTCGATGGCGATCACCGCCGTTGCGACTCCACGACCGCCCGCACGTCGTCGGCGTCGATCCGGTGAAGCGGCTCGTCGGTGGTGGCGACCAGCCGCCTGCCCCGGCGCTCCAGTCGCATCGGAGTCGCCACGGGCTCGAGCTCGAGCCGTCCCTCCCGGAGCCTGATCTCCAGGAGCGTGCCCCCTGTCAACCTCAGCTCGTCGCGAAGGGCTTTCGGCACGATGAGACGCCCTGCGTGGTCGATGGTGGTTCTCATGGTTGAAATTCTACCATGGAAGAAAAATGGTAAGGCTCCCAGTCTCAGGCGGTTGCCGATGCGATCCAGCGCCAGTAGGCGGACATGTGACGCTCGACAACCGGTCACGATCCGGCCGCCGATTCGCCGACCCGGAGCGCTCAGCGCCGGCTCAGCCGGTGGACCCGGAGCAGGTTGGTGAGCGGCCGGTCGCGGATCGGGTCGCCCATCAGGATGAAGATGGCCTCCCCCGGTTCGGCGAGGCCCGAGTCGAGGAGGTGGCGCTCCACCAGGTCCACCACCTCGTCGTGGTGCTCGGCCTCGGTCTCCATCAGGAGAGGCCGGACCCCCCAGACGAGCTGGATGCGCCGGGCCACCGCAGGATCGGTGGTGAAGACGAGGATCGGGGCGTCGGGTCGGTTCCTGGCGATCATCCGGGCGGTGAACCCGCCCTGGCTGAAGGCCACGATCCGGCGCACCGGCAAGCGGTCGGCGGCGTGGACCGCCGCGGCCGACACCACCTCGGCGATCGCCAGCGCCGTGGGCTCCTCGGCGTGCCCGCCTTCGAACGGCGGGAGCACGGCGGCGCGCCGGCCGTAGGCCTCGGCTTCGAGGACGATCCGATCCATCACCTCGACCGCCTCGACCGGGTGGCGGCCGGCCGCGGTCTCGCCGGAGAGCATGAGGGCGTCGGCGCCGTCGAGGACGGCATTGGCCACGTCCGATGCCTCGGCGCGGGTCGGGCGCGGCTGCTCGATCATCGACTCGAGCATCTGGGTGGCGACGATCACCGGCTTGCCACTCTTGCGGCCGGCGGCGACGATCTCCTTCTGGAGCACCGGCACGCGGTGGAGCGGGACCTCGACCCCCAGGTCGCCGCGGGCGACCATCACGGCGTCCGCGGCCTCGACCAGCTCGTCCAACCGGTCGATCGAGCCCTGGCGCTCGAGCTTGGCGATCAGGGGGATCTGGCCGCCGGCGCCGGCCACCACCTCCTGGAGGGCCTCGAGGTCCGCCGCCCGGTGGACGTAGCTCGCCGCAAGGTAGTCGGCGTCCTCGGCGACGGCGAAGGTGATGTCCGCCCGGTCCTTGTCCGAGATCTCGAACGGGAGCTCGGTGTCCGGCAGGTTGATCCCTTTGCGGCTCGCCACCCTGCCGCCCTGGACCACCCGGGCGGCGACCGCGCCCTGCTCGCACTCCGCGACCTCGAGCTCGATCAGGCCGTTGTCGATGAGCACCCGCTCGCCGGGGCGCAGGTGCCGCAGGAGCTCCGGGTCGCCCAGCGGCAGCCCGTCGCCGGCCCCGTCATCGGCCACCAGCCGGACCCACTTCCCCTCCTCGATCCGCCGCTCGCCCCCGGGGAGGTCTCCGAGGCGGTAGCGCGGCCCCATCAGGTCGAGGACGATCGGGATGAAGCGCTGCTTCTCTCGGGCCTGGCGCCGGACCTTCCGGATCAGGGCGCGGTGGCTCTCGTGGCTGCCGTGGGAGAGATTCAGGCGCACCACGTCAACGCCGGCGTCGAGCATCCGGGCGATGATCTCGACCGAGGAGCTCACCGGCCCCAGGGTGGCCATGATCTTGGCGCGGCGTTCCACGGGGAGGCAGTATAGCCAGGGGCGGGCCGGGCGCGGGCAGGGGCCGCCGATGGTACGCTCGTACGGATGTTCGACGGCCTCCAGACCAAGCTCCAGGACGTCTTCCGCCAGCTCAAGGGGGAGGGCCGGGTCACCGCGGAGACGCTCGAAGTGGCGCTCCGGCAGATCCGGCTCGCACTGCTCGAAGCCGACGTCCACTTCCGGGTGGTCAAGCCGTTCGTCGCCCGGGTCCGGGAACGGGCCCTCGGTCAGGAGGTGCTCGAGAGCCTGACCCCGGCCCAGCAGGTGGTCAAGATCGTCCGCGACGAGCTGGCCGCTCTCCTCGGCGAGGAGGGGCGCGAGCTCGAGCTGACCCGCCGGCCGTCGGTGGTGCTGCTCTGCGGCCTCCAGGGCTCGGGCAAGACGACCACCGCCGGCAAGCTCGCCCGCCGCATCGCCGCCCGCGGCCGCCAGCCGGTATTGGTCGCCGGCGACCTGCAGCGCGCCGCCGCCGTCGAACAGCTGGTCCAGGTCGGCCGTGGCGTCGGCGTCCCGGTGATCGTCCCCGAGGAGGGCGAGGGCGTGCTCGCACTCGCCAGCCGTGCCCTCAAGCAGGCACCCGAGCGCGGCCACGACGTCGTCGTCTTCGACACCGCCGGCCGTCTCCACGTCGATCAGGCGCTGATGGAGGAGCTCCAGGCGCTCGCCGCCCGCGTGTCGCCGGAGGAGATCCTCTTCGTCGCCGACGCGATGACCGGCCAGGACGCGGTCCGTTCGACCGAGCAGTTCGCCGCCGCCCTGCCGTTGACCGGCGTCGTGCTGACCAAGCTCGACGGCGACTCGCGCGGCGGTGCGGCGCTGTCGATCCGCACCGTCGCCCGGGTGCCGATCCGCTTCGTCGGCGTCGGCGAGAAGGCCGAGGAGCTCGAGCTCTTCCAGCCGGAGCGCATGGCGTCGCGGATGATCGGCATGGGCGACGTGATGACCCTGATCGAGCGCGCCGAGCGACAGCTCGACTCGGGCGAGAGCGAGCGGCTGGCCCGTCGCATGGCCTCCGACCAGTTCTCCCTCGAGGACCTGCGCGACCAGCTGCGCCAGATGCGCAAGCTCGGCCCGATGTCGCAGCTGCTCGAGATGATGCCGCAGGTCGGGCCGTTCAAGGGCCTCGCCGGGGC
>DATKCC010000472.1:0-2546 GCA_035513375.1 Thermoanaerobaculia bacterium
CGTCCTGCCGAGATGGCGCCGGGGTGTGGAGCCGCTGGTCGCCTGGTACGGCCCCGGGGCGCTGGCGGCGCTCGCGGTGCAAGTGGCGGTGGGGGAGTACTCGCTGGGGCGGCTGGTCGCGGGCGGGGGTCTGGCGGTCGAGTGGCTGGAGGGCGAGGAGCTGGCGGGCTTCGGCGAGCCGGAGGCGGTGTTCTACAACGTCAACCGGCCGGAGGATCTGGACCTGCTCATCCACCGCCGAGGGTGATCGGGCCGCGGGCGGAGGCTAGCTCCGCCCCTACATACCCCGCCCTGCCAGCCGCCGCCTCCCGGCCCATTCACGGAGGGTCTTAGGGGAGGAGCCCGTCTCCTCCCGGGGCTCCCGGCCCATTCACGGAGGGTCGTCGGGGAGGAGCTCGTCTCCTCCCGGGGCGGAGGCGGACCCGTCTTCCGACGACCGCTCGAGCGCCGGGGTTCCCTCGGGGTCGCCGGCGCAGGCAGGGCAGGGGCAGAGGCGGCGGAGGAAGTCGAAGCGGTAGATCCCGGTGGCGTGGCCGTCCGACCAGCGGATCGAGATCGCATAGTTGCCGACCGGCGCGATCGACTCCGCGGTGACCGCCGCCGTTGGCCGGCGGAAGCGGATGGCGTCTGCGGTGTGCCCCTGGCAGCCGGCACAGGGGCAGTAGCCGCGGAGGTAGCCGTAGTCGTACTCGCCGGCGTGCCCGTCCGACCAGGTGATCCGGAGCCGGCCCGCCTCCGGCAGCCGGCGGACCTCGGTGGGATACGGCTCGGGCATTCCCGCAGCCTATCGCAGGCCCAGCTCCGCATCCGGTGGCCAGCCGCGAGCTCCGATGCACGCGATACAGGCGGCAATTCTCGAATGTAGGGTACGGCTTGCCGCAGCGACCCCGAGTCGCCAGGTCTCATTCGGTGCGGCAAGCCGCACCCTACGCCCTGCGGCCCACGGCTAGCTCACCCTGGCGATCATCGACGGGTGGATGCGGTTGCGCCCCTCCTCCTTCGCCCGGTAGAGCGCGCGGTCGGCGAGCTCCAGGAGGTCCCGCGGCGTCGCCACCTTCGGCACGCCGGCGTCAGCCCGGCTGGCGAGGCCGATCGAGATCGTGACCGAGACGTCCTCGCCGTCGTCCATCGGCGCCCGCACCCCCTCGACCAGCCGGCGGAGCTTGTCGGCCACCACCCGCGCCCCGGCGAGGTCGGTCTCCGGCAGGACGATCAGGAACTCCTCGCCGCCGTAACGCCCGACGGCGTCGCTCGAACGCAGGCCGCCGGCGAGCTCCTGGGCCACCCGCTGGAGCAGGGTGTCGCCGGCCAGGTGGCCGTAGCGGTCGTTGACCTCTTTGAAGTGGTCGAGGTCCGCCATGCCCACGGTCAGCGGCCGGTCGTAGCGGCAGGCCCGGTCGAGCTCGCGGGCGAGGAACTCGAGGACCGCCTCGCGCCGCAGCAGGCCGGTCAAGCTGTCGAAGGTCGCCGAGTCGAACAGGCGAGCGTTCTGGAAGACGATCGCCACGTGGTGTCCGAGCAGGCTCAGCAGCTCGAGCTCTTCGCCCGGGAAGCGCTCGACGCCCTGCTTCGGCCCCAGGGCCAGCACCCCGATGAGCTGGTTCTGGACCAGGAGCGGCACCGCGTAGGCGGCCTCGAGCTGGCCGAGGCGCACCCCGAGCGCACCGCCCCTGGCGGCGATCTGGGCGACCGGCAGCGAGCGAGCCGCGCGCTGGAGGGCCTCGACCCCGGGGTCGTTACGGTCGACCAGGAAGGACGGAGCGGCTCCCCGGTCCTCGGGTCGGGTCGAGGCGAGCGGCACCAGAAGGCCCGACTGCGGATCGGCGAGCAGCAGGGTCGCCGAGCGCAGGGCGAAGATCCGATCCAGGCGTTCGACCAGGTGGTTGCCCATGAGCGGCAGCTTGCCGAAGCCGGGGAGCTCCGCGGCCAGCGCGATCAGGCGCTGGCGCAAGGCGTGGCGCTCGGGGAAGAACTTGCGGTCGATCAACCCCTGGAGGAAGCGCCGGAACGGCACGAACAGGAGCCCGAGCGCCAGGGTGACCGCCGAGATGAACCAGACCGAAGGGCCCTCTCCGGCGAGGTTCGAGAACAGCGCCCCGCCGGCGCTCAGGGCGGCGTAGAAGGCGAGGATCAGGACCCCTGTCAGCAGGGTGTAGACCAATCCCCGGCGCACCACCAGCTCGATGTCGAAGAGCTGATAGCGGTAGATGGCGACGAACACCGCCACCGGGTAGGCGAGGAGCGCCAGGGTCTCGATCGCCTGGAGCGCATCCGGGGCGGTGCGGTTCTGGAGCTCGTAGCCCGCCAGCAGCAGGACGTAGACCGTCCACGGCACCACACCGGCCAGGACGAGACCCGCCTGGTGGCGCCCTCGGGGCTCTTGCGCCCGGAGCATCTGGAGCACTAGGATGGCGGGTACCGCGAGCGCCCAGAGCGGCAGCCCGACCTTGAGCAGCAGGTCGTCGGCGTTCGCCGTCGTCCAGGGGAAGACGTCCCGCCCCAGGACGTCCTCGACCAGGTAGGTCACGCCGGCGAAGGCGCCCAGG
>DATKCC010000473.1:0-6116 GCA_035513375.1 Thermoanaerobaculia bacterium
TCCCGGGGCACCGTCTCTGCCGAGATCGACGCCCGCACCCTGTGGACCGGCGAGACGGACCGGGACGCCCACTTGAAGAGCGAGGACTTCCTCCACGTCGAGGCCCATCCGACGATCCGCTACCGCGGCGACCGGGTCGAGCCGCTGGGCTGCAACGAGTTCCGCGTGCTGGGCGAGCTGGCCCTGCGGGGCGTCACCCGGGAGGTGCCGCTCGAGGTCCGCTACCTGGGGAGCTGGGAGACGCGTTACTGGAACGGCGGCGAGGACAAGGGGCCGATCCGGCGCGTCGGCTTCGTGACCACCGCGGTCATCGACCGGCACGACTTCGGCGTGAGCTGGAACGGCGAGCTCTATCGCGGCGGAGTGGTGGTCGGCGACACGGTCTGGATCGGCCTCGACGTCGAGGCCCTCGAACAGGGCGTCATCCCGGGCCTCTGATCGGCGCCCGATCCGTGGAGCACCTCCTCAGGCGAGCTCCTCCTGGAAGCGTTGCCGCTGGTCGGAGCTGCCGAGGGCGAGAAGGCGCCCTTGGGCCGGCAGCGCCAGGTCCGCCGGCGGGTTGGTCAGCAGCCCCTCCTCGGTCTCGATGGCGATCACGTTGAGGCCGGTACGGGCGCCGAGCTCGGAGTCGGCCAGCGACTTGCCGGCCAGCGACTGCGGGATGTCGACGGCGAAGAACTCCACCCCCTCGCCCAGCAGCACCATCTCGCGGCCCACCAGCAGGGAGTAGACCGACTCGACCCCGAGCGAGGTGTAGCTCAGGGCGAAGTCGGCGCCCGCCCGGTGGATCGCCTCGAGGTTGCGCTCGTGGGTGATCCGGCTGACGATCCGCAGGCTCGGGTTCAGGCGCCGGCAGTAGACGGCGAGGTAGATGTTGATCGCGTCGTCGTTGGTCGTGAGCAGGACCGAGGGCGCCTCGGCGAGCCCGGCCTCCATGATCACCGAGCGGTCGGCGGCGTCGCCCAGGAACAGGCCGTCGGCCACGCCGGAGAGCCGGTCGCGCAGGGCCGCGTTCTTCTCCACCAGGTGGACGGCCATGCCCTTGGCCCGGAGCGCCCTCACGGCCGCCACGCCGACCTTGCCGCCACCGATGACGACGACCGGGTTGTAGTTGGTGTCATAGATCACCAGCAGAGTGTCGAGCTCGGCGATCTGCTCGGGCGTCCCGAAGACCACCGGCACGCTCGCGGCCGTGAGCATGAGATCGGGGTGCGCCGGCAGGAGGCGGCCGCGCTGCCAGACCCCCACGATGTTGAGCCCGAGGGTCCGGCGCAGCCGGGTCTCGCGGATCGTCCGGCCGACCAACGGCGTGCCGTGGACCGGGAACTCGGCGATCTGCAGGTTCTTGAAGCTGCCGACCGGGTGGGCCGCCGCGTGCCCGGAGTTGACCCGGCCGGCGAGCTGCTCGCCCAGGCGCTGCTTCAAGGGCAGCACGTGGCTGGCGCCGGCGAGCTCCAGCAGGTCGATCGACTCCTCGTCCTCGGCCACCGCGATCACCGAGATCGACTCGCCGAGCTCCCGCACGGTCAGCGTGATGTTGGTGTTGGTGGGGTCGTCGCCGCAGGCCAGGACCGCCCTTGCGCCGCGCGCGTTCAAGGCCTCATAGGTCGCTGGGGCGTCGAGATGGCCGGTCACCACGTGGATGCCCTCGTTGTGGAGCTCCGCGGCGCGGGCGCCATCGGGCTCGATGACGAAGTACGGGATGCCCATCTGCTCGAGCTTGCGGATCAACCCCCGGGCGACCGCTTCGAGGTGGCTGATGATGACGTGGCCCGCGGTGCCTTCGGGGACCCGCCGCGGCGCCCGCATGTGGATCTGCGCCTCGATCCACGGGGCGTAGAAGAACCGGATGAACGCGAACGGCAGGACGATCAGCAGCAACACGACACCGGAGAGGAGCACCAGGATGCTGAACAGCCGCCCCAGGTCGCTCTGGAAGGTGATGTCGCCGAATCCGAGCGTGGTCATCACCGTCAAGGTCCAGTAGATGCCGGTCAGCCAGGAGTGGTCCTGCCCCTCGACCGTCGCCATGATCACGTGGAAGAGGGCCGCATAGAGGAGGATCACGGCGCCCAGGAAGGCGAGGTACTTGAACAGCGCCTTGAGGTTCCGGCGGCTCTGGGTCTGGCCGAGCAGGTAGGCGAGCTGGCTGGGGAGGAACTTCAAGGCCGGGTCCGGAGCACGGGTTCGGTCGGATGGGTGGAAGGCCGCAAGCCTAGCATCGCCTGAGGTCCCGGCTGGCTGTCTCGAGGCGCTTGCAGGGGTACGATCCCCCCGTGGAGACCTACCGCTTGACGATCGAGTACGAGGGCACCCGCTACCGGGGCTGGCAGGTGCAGCAGAACGCCCGGAGCGTCGCCGGCGAGCTGCTGCGGGCGCTCGCGGCCGCGGGGGCGCCGGTCGCCGAGCTCGGGGGCTCGGGGCGGACCGACGCCGGGGTCCACGCCCTGGCCCAATCGGCGCACCTCCGGCTGCGCGAGCGCCGCGATCCCGAGGCCCTCCGGCGCGCGGTCAACGCCGAGCTCGCCAGGGACGTGCACGTGCTCGCGATCGCCGCGGCGCCGGCGCGCTTCCACGCCCGTCACGACGCCCTCCTGCGCAGCTACCTCTACCAGGTCTCGCGCCGCCGGACCGCCTTCGCCAAGCCCTTCGTCTGGTGGGTCAGGGACCGGCTCGACCTCGCGGCGATGGGACGGGCGGCGGCGCTCCTTCCCGGCCGGCACGACTTCGCCCGCTTCTGCGAGCGCCCGGCGGAGCAGGAGAGCACGCTCTGCCAGGTGGACTCGGTGACCGTGGCGGAGGCCGAAGCCCTGGTGCTGGTCCGGATCGTAGCCTCGCACTTCCTGTGGAAGATGGTGCGGCGGCTGGTCGGCGCCCTGGTGCGGGTCGGGACGGGCAAGCTCGGCGACGAGGAGCTCACCGCTCTGCTCGGCGGCGGCGAGCTCTCCGCGGGGAGGCCCGGCCCCGGCCCGGGCTCGGGCCCCGCTGCCGGCCCCGCCTCCGGTAGAAACCCGGCCGAGTGGACCGCACCCCCCTCCGGCCTCTTCCTGGAGCGTGTCCTCTACCGCGGCGACCCGCCCCTCGGCCCGCCCCGGCCGGTGACCCCGGTCCCCCTGGAGCCGCGCCCGCGCCCCCCGGCGAAGGGCGCGCGGCCTCAGAGGTAGCCGAGGGCCTCGAGGGCTTCCCGCCGATCCTCGGCCAGCTCGCCGGCCGCGGCGGCAGCCTCCGCCGAAGGCGGACCCAGCAGCCTCTGGAGCGCGGCGAGCAGCCGCTCCCCGGCGCAGGGCTCGGTCCGCCAGGCGCCGTCGGCGTCGCGCCGCGCGCACTCGGCCCCGCCGTCCCAGGCCACGGCCCGCCGCCCCGCGCCCTGGAAGCCCCAGACGTGGTAGGCGAGGCGCAGGTGCTCGACGTCGAGCGGGTGGATGCGGCTGACGTGCTCCTCGAAGAGGACGCGGGAGCGGCGGGAACCGCGGAGATCGGCGGCCCGATCGAGCGCTCGCCCGTCCACCGGCGGCGCTTGGACGCCGGCCGCGTCCAGGAGGGTGGGGAAGAGGTCGGTGACCGACACGACGCCGGAGACCCGCCGGCCCCGCCGCTGCCCCGGAGCCTTGATCAGGAGCGGCACCTCCACCAGCTCCGGGTCGAGGCGGAAGCCGTGGGTCAGATAGCCGCTCTCGCCCAGGAGCTCGCCGTGATCGGCGACGACCGCGATCAGGGCGTCGTCCCACAGCCGCCGGCGCTCGAGCTCGGCGAACAGCCGGCCGAGCTGGTGGTCCATCGCCGCCACCTCGGCCCGGTAGGCGGCCCGAAGCCAGGCGAGCCCGTCCTCGCTCAGCTCCGCCTCGCCCGCGACCAGCCGGCGCCAGGCGTGGCCGTCCCCGGCCGCCGCTCGCCGCCAGACCTCCGAGCCGATCCGGTCCCGGGCCTGCGGCTCTCCGGCGCGCTCCCGGAAGGGTGCTGGCGCCGCGTACGGATGGTGCGGGTCGAAGTAGTTGACGAACAGGAACGGGACCTCTCCTTCGGTCTCCTCCAGGAGCTCGAGGGCGTGGTCGGTGACCTCCTCCGCCGAGCTCTCGATCCCGCCGGCGGGATCGCGGTAGAGGAGGAAATCGCGGGCGCCGCCGAGGCGCGCCGCCATGAGCAGCCCGCCGGCCACGCCGACCGGCGCGTAGCCCCGCCACCGGAGCAGCCCCGCCAGGGTCGGCATGGCATCGGGAAGAAAGCGCCGGTGAACGCCCAGGCCGTGCCGGCTGGGGTAGAGGCCGGTGAACATCGAGACGTGGGCGGGGAGGGTCCAGGAGGTGGTCGACACCGCCTCCTCGAAGACCGTCGAGACCGCGGCCAGGCGGTCCAGGGTCGGGGTGACGGAGTCCGAGCCGGCGTAGGCGCCCAGCGCGTCCCGCCGGGTGGTGTCCAGGGTGATGAGGACGATGGGCGGGGGCGGAGGCTCCATGAAGGGTTCCCGAGCGACCGCGACCCAGCGCGGAGCGCCGAAGAGGAAGAGCCCGTCGGCGGCGCCGGCGGCGGCGAGTCGGAGCCGCTCGGCTCCCCGGGGAACAGGAACCTCGAGCCGCCCGCGCTCCCCGGTGCCGAGGTCGACCGCGTGGACCTCGCCGTCCACCTCCACGCGCAGCTCGGCCGGGGCGGCGGAGAGGTTCTCGGGGAGCATTCGCAGGCGCCGCTCCGGTCCCCGCTCAGATCCGGGTGGAAGTGCCAGCTCGAACGACCCCGGCCCCGCGGCCAGCCAGCCCGCGGTGTTCAGACCGCCGCTCCCGGTGGCGCCCAGGAGCAGGAAGTCGGCGAGCCGGTGGAAGCGCGCCGCCTCGCGCGACTCCAGGCGCCTCACCGGCGCGGCGCCGGCCGAGACCTCGATCGGGTCGAAGACGTTCCCGGGCCGGCGGCTGTCCCCCTGGAGCCGATAGCGCTCGACGGTCAGCCGGTGGCGGCCGGGGCCGAGGAGGCTCCCCGGGACCTCCACCGCGAGCTCGGGGCCGGCCCGGCGGGGTCCGTCTTCCAGGGGGCGGCCGTCCCAGGCGAGGCGGAACCAGTCGCGGCCGGTGGGCGGGCGCGGCCGGAGCCGGAAGCCCAGCCGCTCGGGCGCCGGCTCGTCCAGCCAGCAGGCGAGCTCCGCGATCCCCCGGAACTCCCAGCCGTCGTCCGGGGCCGGGCTCCAGTCGGAGCTCGGAGCGCAGGTCACCGGCTCCGGGGCGACCAGCCGGCCGAGCGGCAGCGGCTCGCCGGCGGCACGTTCGTCGCCGCCGGCGCAGGCCGCGAGCGTCAGGCCGGCGCAGGCGATGAGCCCGAGGAAGCGGCGGGCGATGCGGGGGCGGGTGGGCATTGCGCTCACACCATCTTCTCCTTCCAGCGCCCGCGGCGGAAGAGGACCAGGCTCGAGGCCGCGAGCAGGACCTCCGCGCTGACGATGGCGACGAAGACCCCGCGTGGCCCGAGCCCGGCCTCGACCGACAGCCACCAGGCCACCGGGATCTGCCACAGCCAGTAGCAGACGAACTTCAAGCGCATGGGCGTCGCCGTATCGCCGGCGCCGTTGAACGCCTGGATCGCGACCAGCCCGAAGGCGAAGAAGCCGTAGCTGGCGCCCAGCCAGCGCAGGCATTCGACCGCCACGGCGAGGACCTCCGGGTCGCGGGTGAAGGGACGGAGCAGCGGCCCCGGGACCGCCAGGAAGACCAGCCCGACGCTTCCCAGAAAGGCGACATTGTAGCGGGCGGTCAGCCAGACCGAGCGCTCGGCCTCCTCCGGCCGGCCGGCGCCGAGGTTCTGGCCGACCAGGGTGGCGGCGGCGTTCGACAGCCCCCACGACGGCAGGAAGGTGAAGAGCACGATGCGGATCGCCACCGTGTAACCGGCGAGCGCCGCCTCGCCGAAGAGAGCGAGCACCCTGACCAGCGCGAGCCATGCGCCGGTCTCGGCAAGGTACTGGAGGATGCCGCCGGCCGAGACCCGGAGGAGCCCCGCCATCACCGTCCAGCGCAACCGGAGCAGCCCCGGCCGCAGCCGCACCCGGCTGCGCCCCTCGAACAGGTACTTGACGAGGAGCGCCACGCCGACCGTCCGGCCGATCGTCGTGGCCACGGCGGCTCCGGTCACTCCCA
>DATKCC010000474.1:0-10637 GCA_035513375.1 Thermoanaerobaculia bacterium
AGTACCGTGAGGTCTGCAAATGAATCACGGGCTCGAAGCCCAGAGAGGAGGTTGGCCGTGAACGAGGTTATCACCGAGAAGACGGTCGTCGAGGCGGCAGTGGGTCTGGATCTCAGCGACCGAAGAGTGCAGATGGCGATCGTGGAGATGCGGAGCGGTCGGTGCGTCGAGGAGGGCCGTCTGGCTCTGAGCCAGACGGCGTTGGCGCGGCGTTTCGCGAGCGTGCCCAAGATGCGGGTGGTGCTGGAGGTGGGGACACATTCGCC
Source organism: Thermoanaerobaculia bacterium (assembly GCA_035513375.1). Classification (GTDB taxonomy): domain Bacteria; phylum Acidobacteriota; class Thermoanaerobaculia; order Multivoradales; family DATKCC01; genus DATKCC01. The sequence goes on from DATKCC010000474.1 coordinate 267, forward strand.
GTGGCTGAGCCGCCTGCTGGAGGCTTGGGGGCATGAGGTGCTGGTGGCCAACCCGCGGCAGGTGCAGCTGATCGCCAAGAGCCGGCGCAAGACGGATCGCGTCGATGCCCTGACGCTGGCCCGCCTCGCCCGGCTGGACCCGGGCCTGCTGCATCCGATCCGACACCGCAGCGAAGGGGCGCAGAGGGACCTGGCGCGGGTGCGAGCGCGGGCCGCGTTGGTGCGGACCCGCACGGCGCTGATCCAGCATGTGCGAGGCGCCCTCAAGTCGCTGGGCTACCGGCTGCCGAGCTGCTCGGCGGAGGTCTTCGCCCGGCGCGCCGGGAGCGCCCTGCCGCCGGTCCTCGCCCCAGCCCTCGAGCCGCTGGTGGAGACGATCGACGCCTTGACCGGGCAGATTCGCCTCTACGACCGCTCACTCGAGGAGCTCGCTCAGACCAAGTACCCCGAGACGGACTGCCTGCGGCAGGTCGATGGCGTCGGCTGGCTGACCGCTCTGACCTACGTGCTGACCCTCGAAGACGCGGGCAGATTCTCCTGTAGCCGGACGGTGGGAGCCTACCTGGGACTGACCCCACGGCTGGAGCAGTCGGGCAGCAAGAACCCACAGCGAGGGATCACCAAGCACGGTGACCCGTACCTGCGCGCCCTGCTCGTCCAGTGTGCCCAATACATCCTGGGGCCCTTCGGCAAACCCAGCGACTTGCGATCCCATGGCCAGCGGATCGCCGAGCGCGGCGGCGCCAACGCCAAGAAGCGGGCGGTCATCGCAGTCGCTCGCAAGCTGGCCGTGCTGCTGCACCGCCTGTGGCGAAGCGGCGACACCTACCAGCCCCTCCGCAGCCCGGAGGAGATCGCTGCCTAAGAGTCCAATCGATCCATGAATCCCACGCCCGAGAGCATGCCTCGTCCAGGTGACTGCGCCGCACTTCTGGGCCCAAGACGGAGCAACCGTCCAAGGTCGATGGTGAGATGGCAGCACCTGCACGAGCACGGACACCCCACATGCACCACATCGAGTGCGAATGGACGCAGGGCAACGGCTCTCGGACCACCAACACGCCCCCGCCCGCCACCAAGGCGGCTCCTTGACTCAGGAAGGCCTTCTCATGGAAGTAGTCCGGGCTAGACTCCCCCCATGTTCGCGAGAGAGCCGAGGTTGCGGCGCTGGCTGCGGTTCGCTGGCGACCTGGCGGTGGCCGCCGCCTGCTTCTACCTCGCGCTCGCCATCCGGATCCACGTGCCGATCCCGCTCACCGACCAACTCCTTCCCCCGGGCCGGATCGGCTTCTTCCACTCCTACTGGCCGCTCCTCGCCCTCTCCCAGGTGGCGCTGCTCTACTTCTTCGGCCTCTACGATCCGCCCCACCCGGGGTCCGGCGTCGAGCTGGCCCGCCGGCTCGCGCCTGCCGTGGCGCTCCAGGTCCTCGCCCTCGGCACGTACTTCTTCCTCGCCGAGCGCCTGTTCCCGCGTTCTGTGCTGGTGATCTACGCCGCCCTCGATTTCGCCGCCCTCTTCTGCTGGCGCCTGGCGAGCCGTGCCGGGGGAAGCCCGGCCCCTGTGAGGGTGGCGATCGTGGGCTCGGGGCCGGGGGCGGTCGAGCTCGCGAGCCGCATTCGGGAGCAGGGCGGGCACCACGGGCTGGTGCTCGCGGGCTGGGTGCCGGCGCCGAGCGAGCCCCGCCCGGGTGGGGGCGCCGCAACGGGCTCCGGACCCGCCGAGCTGGGACCCTGTCTCGGGGGCCTCGACGAGCTTCCGGGCCGGATCGCAGCGGGCGAGATCGACGAGGTGGTGATCGCCGAGACCGAGTCGGCCTGGAAGACGCGGTTCCTGGACGCCCTGGCCCGGGGCTCGGGCCGGGCTCGCGGGAGCGTGCTCATCCTCCCGGGGGCGTTCGAGAGCATGATCGGCCGGATGCGCTACCGATGGGTGCGTGACCTGCCGCTGATCGAGGTGGTTCGCGACTCGGAATGGCGGCTGTTCCGGCCGGTCAAGCGGGCCTTCGACCTCGCCGTCGGCAGCCTGCTCCTGGCGCTGGCGGCGCCGGTCATCCTGATCTCCGCTCTGCTCGTCCGGGCGACCTCGCCCGGTCCCGCCTTCTACCACCAGGAGCGGGTCGGCCGGGGCCTCCAGCGCTTCACGCTGTGGAAGCTCCGGACGATGAGGATCGACGCCGAGCAGGCGAGCGAGGAGGTGCTGGCCCAGCCGGGCGACCCGCGGCTGACCCCGGTGGGAGCCGCCTTCCGGGCTCTCCGGCTGGACGAGCTGCCGCAGCTCTTCAACGTGCTCCGGGGCTCGATGAGCCTGGTGGGCCCGCGGCCCGAGCGGCCGGGGTTCGTCGCCCGCTTCCTCGAAGAGGTTCCGGGCTACGCCGAGCGCTTCGCGGTGGCGCCTGGCCTGACCGGCCTCGCCCAGATCAACGGCGAGTACCACTCGAGCGCCCAGAACAAGGTCCGTTTCGACCTCGCCTACATCGCCAACTGGAGCCTCTGGCTGGATCTCGCGATCCTGGTACGGACGGTGAAGATCGTGCTGACTTCAAGGGGGGTGTAATCGCCACCCCCGCCCCGGGAGGAGGCAAGCTCCTCCCCTACGACCGCTTGGCTCAAGCGGGACATCGATGAAGGGATGGGCGGAGCTTGCCTCCGCCCGCAGTCGAGCATCACCGGCGCGGCACCGGTCGCTGGTCCTCCGGCACCCGTGCCGCGAGCCTGGGAGCGAGGCGGACGGCCTTCTCGTAGGCCTCCAGCGCCTCGTTCCGCCGGCCGCTGGCGAGCAGAGCCTGGCCGAGGTTGAGGTAGGTCTCGGGCCGGGGCTCGAGCGCCTGGGCCTCCCGGTAGACCGCGATCGCCCGCTCGGGCTGACCGAGGAGCATGTACTGGCCGCCGAGCGCCACCAGCACGCCCACCTCCGAGGGATCGAGGCGGCGGGCTTCCTGGAGCAGGCGGATGTGGCTGGCGATCATCGGCGCGGAGGCCCGGCCGGAGCGCGCCACCTGCTGGCTCATCGCCTCGACCGCCCGCAGCCGCTTGCTGGCCCCCAGCCGGTCGATACCCCGGTCGGTCTGGAGGGCGAGGGCCAGGGCCGCGGCCGCCGCCGCGGCGAGGGCCGCCGCCCTGCGCGATCCGAGCCGGAACCTCGGGCGGGCAGGGCGGCGCCTCTGGGTCACGGCTCGACCTCAGGGTCAGCCTGCCGGAAGACCCAGGCGAGGAAGACCAGGAAGGGATAGGCGACGAGGGCGAGGTGGAAGGGGAACTGCCCCAGCGCGAGCAACAGGGCGGCCGCCGTCCCTGCGAGGGCGAACGGCCGGCCCCCCCGCCCGTCGCCGCCGGGTGCCTCGGTCCCGGCGCGCCGGCTAGCGCGCGCCCCTTCCGGTGCCCTCGTCCGAGCCCCCTGCCCGATCACGCTCCGCCCGAGGACCCAGAGCCCCCAGGCGAGGGCCGCCACCCCGGGAAGCCCCCACTCCGCCGCCGCCTCGAGGAGGTCGTTGTGGGCGTTGGCGAAGAACGGGTCCGTATGGCCCTCGAAGAACTCAACCCCCCGGTTCTGGAGAGCCAGCTTGGCGGTGCCGAACTCGGCGCGATAGGCGCCGTGCCCGACGCCGGTCCATGGGTGCTCCTTGACCATCCAGAGAGCCGCGTTCCAGCCGTCGAGCCGCCCGGTGAGGGCGGCATTGAGCTGGTTTTGGGCGAGAAGCCTGCCGACCCCGGCCAGCCGCTCCCGGAGCTCCGGCACCCCCGCCACCAGCGTCGCCAGTACGATAGCCCCCGCCACCACGGCAGTCAGCGCACGGCGGACCGGCAGGGTGGCGAGCCAGAAGACGGCGCTCCCGGCCGCGAGCGCCGCTGCCGGCGTCAGGCTCTGGGTCGCCGCGATGCCGTAGAGGATCGCGATCAGGACGAACGCCCAGGACCCGGCGCGCAGCCAGTGCCGCCTGCCGCGCGGCGCGTCCGGACCCGCAAGCGTCTCGAGGAGCCGCCACTGCGCCACCAGGCCCGGGAGCACGAGGTAGGCCGCCAGGTCGCCGGCATTGCCGGCGAGCGAGGTCACTCCGAGCCGGTAGTTGTGCACGCCGCCGAGGAACCGGAACGGCTGGAAGACGCCGTGGAACTGGAGGACGCCGAGCCCAGCCATCAGCGCGGCCGGCAGGGGGAGCCAGCGGAGCAGCCGTCGGAGGCGCCCGGCGTCGAGGGCAAGGCTCCAGCCGACCAGGCAGGAGCCGGCGATCCACAGGTCGGGGAGGGCCTGGCGGGTGTGCTCGGGATGGCTGCTCGCGACCAGGCCCAGGCTCGCCACCGCGAGCACCGGCGCCACGGCCAGGAAGGCGGGCCGCCGCCAACCTGGGAGCGCCGGGTCGGCGCGGTCCTCGCCGCGGAATGCCGCCGCCAGGGCCAGGGCCAGCAGGGAGGCGAGACCCAGCCACTCCGCGGCGAGCAGCTTGGGCAGGCGGAAGGGCTCGTTCGCCGTGAACACCACGTAGAACGGCGCGACCACCAGGAGGGCCCAGACCGCCAGGTAGCCGAGACCGCGAAGCTGGGTCGCGGCGGATCGCCGGTGTCGGGGCCGTGGGGACACGAGGGGGGTCCGGGCAGGCGGGAAAGGAGAGTCTAGCGCAGCGGCGGCACCCGCCCTGAGAACCCGTCGGCTTCCGCCTCGGCTACGATACCGCGCGGTGCTTCGAACCCTAGCGTTCCGCGTGGTCCTGGCCATCGCCGCGGGCGGCCTGGCGGCCGCGGCGCTCCTCCACCTCCTGGCCCTGGGCCGGGAGCGCTCGGAGCTCGTTCAGACCGCCCGGGAGCTCGAGGTGGACGACCCGCGGTTGGTCCGGGTTCTGAGCCGGGCCGAGGACCCCGACCGCGCCCGCATCGCTCTCGCCCGCACGCTCCTGGTCCAGGCCCTGGAGGCGGACGCCGAGCCCGCCGGCGACTCGCCGCTCCGCAGGCGACGGCTCGAGGAGGCGGACCGCCTCGCCCGGTCCGTCCTCGGGCGCCAGCCGGCCTCGTGGGAGGCGGCGACCATCGCCGGCGCGGCCACCAACCTCGCCTGGTCCCTGGACCGGGACCCGCGACTCGTCCAGGAGCATCGCGCCTGGGAGGAGCCGCTGTTGCTCGCACGGCGCCTCGCCCCGGGGAGGCCGGAGCCCTCGCGGTATCTGGTCGCCGCCTACCTCGAGCTCTGGCCGGCGCTGTCCGACGCCAAGCGCGAGCTCACCCGGGAGCTGGTCGCCGAGGCCTTCCGCGAGCCCGCTGCCTTCGGCCGGCTGTTCGAGCCCTGGCTCGAGGCCTCGGGCGGCGACCTGGGCCCGGTTCCCGACACCCCCTGGGCCTGGACGACCGTCGGCACCCTGATGGCCCGGCGCCACGATTGGGCCGGCTTCTGCCGCGCCTGGGAGGCACGGCGGAAGGCACTCCGGGCCGAGCTCTCGTCGCGGCTCCGGGACGCCGACCGCCTGTTGCACGGCCGCGAGCTGCTCGCTGCCCGGAGATCGCTCCTCGCCATCGCGACCTCGGCGCCCCCCGACCGGTCGTTCGCGGTGCTCGTCGACCGGGCCTTGCGCGCGGTGCCCCACGGCCCGGTCGATGCGGGGCGTGACCAGGCCCTCGGGCGCTGGCTCGCCTGGAGCTTCGACCAGGCGCTCCTGGGGGAGCCGCCGCTGAGCCCCGAAGCCCTCGGGCGGCTGCGGGCGGCGGTCACCGGCGATGGCTCCGGGGACGGGCGCGCCCTGCCGGCGGCGGCCTGGACCTACCTCGCCGCCGGCGACCTGGCCGGTGCCGAGCGGATCGAACGCCGGGGCGAGGCGATCTGGCTCCCGGGCTGGAGCCCGTACTGGATCGAGAAGGCGCGCTTTCTCGCCGCCCGCGGGGATCCCGAGGCAGACCTGCCCCTGAGGTTGGTCCATCCGGACTGGCGGGACCGTGCCGCGTTCTGGCAGGCACAGCGTGGCGTGGCCGAGGCCATCGGCGACCGCGCCGCGGAGGCCGAGGCCCGCGCCGCCCTCGATGCGCTGGCGGCTCGCGGCTGGAGCGGGCGAGACTGGTCCTGGACCGGTGGGCGAGCGCAGATGGAGCTGTACCTTGCGCGGGACGCCGGGGAGGTGGCGGTCTCCATCGCCGAGGCGCCCGCTGCAGGGGCGGCGGTGATCCTCGTCCTGGACGGCGCGCCGCTGGGATGCTTCCCGGCCGCGACCGGCGAAGCCCTCAGCTACCCGGTGACCCTCCAGCCCGGTCTTCACCGGCTCGAGCTGGAGACCGGCGCCGGGTCGGGTGGCCGCGTCTGGCCGGGACCGGTGGAGCTCCGGGGGCCTCCCGGACCGCGAGAGGAACCGGCTCCACCAGGGGCGCCGCCGCCGCAGCCCCCACCAGCACCACCAGGGTGAGCGCGTTCGCCGGCATGGTCAGGCCGAAGTCGGCGAGCTCGTGGAGCCCCACGGTCGCCAGGGCGCCCAGCGCCGCCAAAGCGGCGGCGCGATCCTCCCGCCGGTAGCCGTAGCGGAGCAGCCGGAAGAGTCGTCGAGTCACCGCGATGAGACCCGTCGCTACGAGAGCGGCGCCGACCAGCCCGGCCACCGCCAGGAGCTCCAGCGGATCGTTGTGGGCGTGGCGCCAGAACAGGTCCACCGGGGCGGGCTGGACCAGGGGGAAGCCGTGGAGGAACGTCCCCAGGCCGGTGCCCAGCCCCGGGAAGCTCTGCCACAGCTCGACGGTGTGGCGATAGACCTGCGCTCGATCGCCCCATGCAAGCTCGTAGGGCGAGGTGGCGGCGAGCCTCCCGAGACCTCTCTCGTACCCGACGTAGGCCACGACGGCGAGCCCCGCGGTGACGGCCGCCGCGCCGGACAGGACCCAGGGCGCCCCCTGCCGCCGGAGGCCGCGGCGGAAGGCGACCAGCCCCCCCTGGATCAGGGCGCCCGCCACCCCGGCCACCAGCCCGGCCCGCGAGCCGGTGAAGGCGAGCGCCAGGAACAGGGTGAGCCAGGTGAGGGCGGGCGCTGCGACCAGCAGCACCCGGCGCTCCGGCGAGGCCCCTTCCCGCATCGCCCGGCTCCAGGACCACCACGCCCAGGCGAAGGTGACAGCCAGCGCGATCTCCAGGTAGACCGCGAAGTGATTGGGATTGATGAAGGTGCCCCGGAGGCGGCTGCCGGAGGTGAGCGCCACCCCCCATAGGGTGTCCGCGCGGGCCAACCACCGAGGGGTGCCGTAGAGCACCTGGCAAAGGGCCGCCGTCGCGAGGGCGGCCGCCAGGACCCTGCGCCCCCTCCGGCTTCGCCCGGCCGCCGCGGCGGCGGCGAGGGCCGCCGCCAGCGTGGCGAAGGTCAGCGCGCTTCGACGGCTCTCGGCGGGCGCCAGGCTCAGGCGTACCGCCCGCTGTGCCGGCGCAGGGTCCGATCGCTCGAGGGCCACCGCCGCCTCCCGGCTCAAGCGGGCGTGGGCCGGCGAGATCGTCTCCACCATCGGCGCGGGCCAGGGCGAGCTCTGGGCGAGCCCGAGGAAGGCCAGGGCGAGAAGCGCGACCGCGGGCACCGCTACTGGGCGGAACGCCGCCGCCCCATCCGCGGCTGTCAGGGCGAAGAGGAAGGCCACCGACACACCCACGATGAGGACGGCCTCGGCCCACGGCGTGATGCTGGCGAACGGCCAGGGAGCCCAGAGCAGGAGCAACGCCAGTACCGGCGCCTCGGTGGGGAGCTCTTGTCTTATGATCGGCCGTCCGGACGGAGACCGACCCCCTCGCGGGGTCTCGCCACGATGGATCACGGGGGAACCATGCGCCTCGCTCCTACCGCCGCCCTGGCTGCGGCTCTCGCAATGATCGCTCCCGCCTGGGCCGTGGGACAGTTCTCGCAGTATACCCAACCCGGGTCCGGGGCTTCCGCCCCTGACGCGGTGAGCAAGGAGGAGATGGACCAGGCCCTCGAGGAGGCCCAGTGGCAAGCCGGGCCGATCCGCCTGGCGCCGTGGATCGGCTTGCGCGACCTCTCCTGGAACGACAACCCGAGGGCCACCCCGGAAGGCGAGGACGCGGAAGGGGACGTCTCGATGACCGCGGGCGCCGGTTTGAGGGCCTACCTCCCCACGGGGCCGGATGTCTACTGGGCGGCCCACGCCCTGCCCGAGTACGTCTGGTACGCGGACCAGACCGACCGGCGGCGGCTCAACGGCCGCTACGGCGCCGGCGTCTTCGGCTTCTTCAACCGGCTGACCCTGGAGGCGACGGCGCAGCGGATCGACGAGCTCGGGATCCTCACCGCCGAGGTGCCCGAGCAAGCCAACTCCCGTGAGGATCGGCTCTCGCTGGGGGGTGAGGTCGAGCTGGGCTTCTCGACCTCGGTCTTCGCCCAGGCCGAGACCGGAGAGATCCGGACTCTGCTCGACGAAGAGGAGCGGGAGAGCGGGCCTGCGCTCCAGCGCCTCGACCGTGACCAGGACCGGCTGCGTGCGGGTCTGCGATACCGTCCCCGGGAGCGCTGGACCTTCTCTCTGGGGATGGAATGGACCGAGACCCGGGTCTTAAATGAGGAGCAGGACCTGTCGAGCTCGGGCGAGGCGCCACTCGCCGAGATCTCCTACCGCGGGCCCAAGTTCTTCGCTTCGGTCGAATCCCAGCTCCGGAGCCTGGAGCCCGAGGGGGACTCGATCTTCCCGGCGACCGAGGCCACCACGTACGCCCTGCGGCTCGGCCTGGAGGGCAACCGCTTGAGCCCCACCCTCTACGCCCACCAGAGCCTCGCGCTCGCGATCAGCCAGGACTACTCCCATTTCGAGACCCAGGCGGTGGGCGTCGCGATGTCGCTCTCCCTGGGCCACCGCACCAAGCTCAGCGTCTTCGCCGAAGCCGGCCGGAGCGACTTCACGGCTCTCTCTGCCGAGGTACCCACCCGCGAGGACGACCTCACCGCCTTCGGCGGCGATCTTTCGATTTCCTTGGGCCGTTTCCTCTCTTTCCGGTTGGGCGGGTATCGGGCCGAGTTCGACTCCAACCTCCCGGGCGAGGACCGTTCACTGAGCGTCCTGAGCACCGGCGTCAGCCTCGGCATCTCGGGGGACGACGGGCCGGGCTGGCCTTGATCCGGGCTCGGCGGCTGCTCACTCGCGCCGGTCCTACGACAGCCGGCGGCAGTGGAGGTCGTAGCCCTCGGGGTGGTCCTGCTGGGTCTTGCAGTCGCTGAACCGGTCGAGCTCCCAGGCGAACAGGTGCTGGAGCTCGTGCACCAGGACCCGTTCGATGCCCGCACGCATCCGGATCTCCCTCGAGCTGCGGAGGTGTTGTCCGTTCAGCTCCCAGTTCGGTGGCATGACGACGACCCTGTACCCGTCGAGGCGCATGCCGTCGACCCGCGTCCCGATCTGGCCCCGGGCGCGCTCGTAGCCTTCGATCACGCTGTCGAGGGCCTTGTCGAAGTTGACCGGGTAACCGTTGGTCTCGACGGTCACGTCGCCCCACTGGGTCGAGAGCACCGCGACCGGACCGGCCGAGGGGCCGGTCGGCGAAGCGGACCCTCCCGAGCCGCCCGAGCAGGCGGCGAAGGTGAGTGCGAGGGCGAGCACGGTGAAGAATCGGAATGAGTGGCGGGCGAAGGGCTTGTTGTTCATGGCGTTTCGGTCTCCCGGGCGCTGGGTTCTGGGCGGTATTCGTGCGGCCCGCGGGGCCGTTCGAATCGCGCAGATCCAGGCTAGGGAGCAGCCGAAAGCCGAGAAATCGGTGGTTCGCCGGATTCCGCGTCGGTCACGGGAGCTTTGCCGCCGCACAACGAGCGCAGGCGTCGGCCGGACAGGCGAGGGGGGAGCGTCAGACGAACGCGGTCAGCCAGCGGGGGTGCCAGGGTGGGGCGGGGCGGTTCCGCGTGTCAGACAAACACCGACACGAGATTCGGCAATCGCCTGTCAGACCCGCGGAGCCCCGGTTGATATCAAGATCAGGGTACTCTGGGGAGGGTGGCAACCCGAGGGGTCCGGTAGGCGGATCACCGACGGCAAGCCGAGCCATGATTCGAATCCTGCTGGCGGATGATCACAAGATGTTCCGGGAGGGGGTCCGCGGCCTCCTCGACGCACGCTCCGACATGACCGTGGTCGGCGAGGCGGGCACCGGCGAAGAGGCTCTCGCCGCGGCGAACGAGACCCACCCCGACGTGGTCATCCTCGACGTCTCGATGCCGGGACGGGGTGGCCTCGAGACGGTCTCCGAGCTCAAGCGCCGCAACCCGAAGGTTCGCGTCCTGATGCTGACCGTTCACTCGGAGGACCGCTTCGCCGTTCGCTGCCTGAAGGGCGGCGCCGACGGCTACATGACCAAGGACAATGCCTCCGAGGAGCTGATCGGGGCGATCCGCAAGGTCTTCAGCGGCGGCAAGTACGTGAGCCCGAGCC
>DATKCC010000475.1:0-3970 GCA_035513375.1 Thermoanaerobaculia bacterium
GAACCCGGCGCCCTGAGCGCCCATCACGTAATCGATGGTCGTGCCTTTGAGGTAGCGGGCGCTCAGCGCGTCGACCAACACCGTGAGCTCGCCCTGCTGGTAGACGTGGTCGTTGTCGCGCCGCTCGGTATCGAAGTCGAGGGCGTACTCGAAACCGCTGCAGCCGCCGCCGCGGACGGCGACGCGCAGGCCGGCCGCCGGGTCGAGGCCCTCCTCCTCGCGGGTGAGCATCACCATGCGGACCGCCTTCTCGGTGATCGTGACCGGAACGGCGGCCGCGGCCTGGGGTTCGGCAGTGGGCGCGGCGGTCTGGGCCGTGGGTTCCATGGAAGTCTCCCTCAGGGTGGTTCGCGAGCGTCTCCGCCGATCATAGACGACAACGCCCCTCCCACCATCAGGATTCCCCGGGGACTATCATCGACGGGATGGTTCGCGCGGCCCTGCTCGACTTCAACGGCGTCCTGGTCGACGACGAGCCGATCCACATGCGGCTCTTCCAGCGGGTCGTCGCCGAGGAGGGGGCCGAGGCCTTCTCCGAGAAGGACTACTGGCGGCTCTACGCCGGCCTCGATGACCGGGCCACTTTCAGGGCGCTGCTGACGCGCTCGGGTGAGGCCGCGGACGAAACCCGCCTGATGCGGCTCATCGCCCGCAAATCGAGCTACTACCAGGAGGAGATCCGGCACCGGGGGTACCCTTTTTTCCCCGGGGCGGCCGAGGCGGTCGGGGCGCTCGCCGCCGCCGGCCTGCACCTGGGGATCGTGAGCGGCGCCCTGCGCGACGAGGTGGAAGGCGCCCTCGGCCAGGCGGGGCTCCGGAGCGCCTTCAAGGTCCTGGTGACCGCCGAGGACGTAGCAGCCGGCAAGCCCGATCCAGAAGGCTATCGACGGGGCCTCGAAGCCTTGAACGCGGCACCGCCCCTGCCCGAGCGTCTGCTCCACCCGCACGAGGTGCTCGCCGTCGAGGACACTCCGGCCGGCCTGGAAGCCGCCCGCTCCGCCGGCCTCGTCACCCTCGCCCTCGCCCACAGCTACCCGGCCGAGCGGCTCCAGGCCGACCGGGTCCTCGACACGATCGCTCACCTGACTCCGCGGGAGCTTCTGAGGATCGCGGTCCAGAGGGTCTGAGAGGCGCGCGGCGAGGTCTTGCTACACGATGGCCATCCGCCCCGCGAACCCCTCGTCGTAGCCGTGGAAGTAGCAGACCGTCTCCTCCGGGTACTTCCAGCAGTAGTAGCCGTCGCCGCAGTCCCAGTCGACCAACCAGAGGCCCTTGACCTCACACCCCAGCCGCTGGATCTCGAGCGACCAGGCCTGGACCACACGCTCGCAGGCTCGCTCGATCTCGTCCTGGAGCTCTCCGCCCTCCTCCTGGCTCTCCGCCCGGTTGACCGCCGCCTCGACCTGGCGGACCGCCGCGGCGGTCAGATCCCGGACCGCGGGGAAGCTCTCGAGGGCCTCCTCGTAGGTGAAGATCCGGGGCTTCGGTCTCGGACGGCTGATCGGCATGTGTGGCCTCGTCGCGCGGTTCTGCGGGTAGGATACGGGCCTGGCCGCTGCAGCCGGGCCGGAGTCCGGCCCACCCTATCGCCTACCGGAGTCGATGCCAAGTGACCCGCCACCGATCGCAAGACCGCTCTCATGGGCGCATCGAGGTGATCACCGGCGGGATGTTCTCCGGTAAGAGCGAGGAGCTCGTCCGGAGGCTACGGCGTGCGACCATCGCCGGCCAGACGGTGCAGGTGTTCAAGCCGCTCACCGACGACCGTAGCCCAGAGGGACTCCTGGTGACCCGGGACCACCGGGTGCTCGAGGCGGTCACGGTGGCGAGCGCCGCGGACCTGGCCCGCAGCATCGCCCCCGAGACCGAGGTCGTGGGCATCGACGAGGCCCAGTTCTTCGGCCCGGACCTGGTCGATCTGGCCGAACGGCTCGCCGACCGCGGGGTGCGGGTGATCCTCGCCGGCCTCGACCTCGACTACCTGCGGCGGCCATTCGGCCCGATCCACCTCCTGCTCGCGCGGGCCGAGCTCGTCGACAAGATGCACGCCGTCTGCGTGAGCTGTGGCGGCGCCGCCCACTATAGCCAGCGGATCGCCGGGGGCGGCGACCAGATCCTGGTGGGGGACGGCGAGGCCTACGAGGCCCGCTGCCGGAGCTGCTACGAGGAGTACGCGGTGCGGGTCGCGACGGCGGCGGAGTGATGGCGGAGGCCTCGCACACCGGCCGCGGGCCGGATCAGCCGGCGATCCGGGTGGTGCTGATGCCGAAGGACACCAACGCCTACGGCACCATCTTCGGCGGCATCATCCTCTCCTACATCGACCAGGCAGGCGCCGTCGAGGCCCACCGCCACGTCCCCGGACGGGTGGTGACGGTCGCGATGCGGGAGGTCGAGTTCCACGCCCCGGTCTTCGTCGGCGATCTGGTGAGCCTGTTCACCGAGACCGTCCGGGTCGGCCGGACCTCGTTGACCGTCCGCGTCACTGTCGAGGCGGAGCGCTCGCTCGGCGGCGGCAGGGTGAAGGTCACCGAAGCCGAGGTGGTCTACGTCCACGTCGACGACGAAGGCCTCCCGGTCCCGATCGCCGCCCCGACCTGACCTCGAGCCCGACCTTCGTGGCCACCACTCCCACCCTCCGCGCCGCCGGCGACGCCGCCCTGGTCCGGGCCGTCAGCCAGGGTAGCCGCGAGGCCGTCGGCGAGCTCTACGACCGTTATGCCCCGATGCTCCTCGGCCTCGCCCGGCGGGTGGTCCAGGATCCCGGCGACGCCGAGGAGGTCGTCCAGGAGGCCTTCCTCCACCTCTGGAGCCGGGCGAGTGGATACGACCCGGCGCGCTCGTCGGTCGGCACCTGGCTGGCACTCGTGACCCGCAGTCGGGCCATCGACCGGGTTCGCAATCGCAACGTAGTCGGCCGCGCCCTTGCAGCGGCCCAGCGGGAGTCGGAAGGGGCGCATGCATCCGGCGACGGGTCGGCGCGCGTACTGGACGGCGAGAGGCGACGGCGGGTTCGGGCCGAGCTGGCTAGCCTTCCGGAGGAGCAACGCCAGGTGCTGGAGCTCGGGTTCTACAGCGGGTTGACCCAGCGCGAGATCGCCCAGCGGACCGGGATTCCGCTGGGCACGGTCAAGACCAGGACCCTCCTCGCCATGAAGAAGCTGCGCGCGGCGCTGCGCGCCGAGATCAGGGAGTTGCTGTGACCGAACCGATCAACCGCGAGGACCAGGCGATTCTCGCCGCTCTCGCCGCTCTCGAAGCGGAGGCTCCGGACGAGGCCCTGAGGGAGGGCTGGTCCGGGGCGCCGGGCCCCTGGAAAGCCCCGGACTGGACCGAAGGCGACGAGACCCTCCGCCGTCTCTACGTCGAGACCCTGGGGCTCCTCGGCTACGCCGGTGAGCCGGGGGTGCCGCGCGCCGGCGCTCGCGAGCGCCTGCTTGCCGCCCTCGGGGAGCGGGTGCGGAAGGTCGAGGAGCCGGAGGAGCACGGGGCGGAGGTCGTGCCGCTCGTCGCTCGCCGGACCTCCGCCGGCGACCCTTCCGGCGATGGCGTCGAGCAGGCCGCCGGGGAGGTCCCGCCGCGCCGCCGCAGCTGGGCCGGACGGCTGGCAGCGCTCGCCGCAGCCCTCCTGCTCGGTGCCGCGCTCGCCGCGGTGTGGCTCTCTCTCGAGCTCCAGGGCGCGCGGGAGGCGCTCGCCCGGCTCGAGGCGGAGCGCACCGACCTCGCCGAGCGCCTGAGCCGGCAGGAGGCGCTGATCCGGCGTGGTGGCCAGATCGGCGAGGTGATCGCGGCGGTCGCCACCCCCGGCGTTGACGTCTGCCCGCTCCACCCGATGGGCGATCCGCCGCTCGTCCCCGGAGCGTACGCGGTGCTCTACATGCCTCCCGGCTCAGGCAAGTGGTACCTCCTGGGCTCGAACCTCGAGCCCGCCCAGGGGGTCTACATGGTCTGGCTCAACGCCGCCGCGGGC
>DATKCC010000476.1:0-3168 GCA_035513375.1 Thermoanaerobaculia bacterium
GGTGCCCCCGCCCTGGTACCTGGGCGACGACGTCGAGGTGACCGGAGCCTCCCTGTCGCCGGCGGGCGACCGGTTGCTGGTGTCGGTGGCGGCGAAGGAGCGGGACCAGGGCAAGCGCGACCTGATGCCCAACTACGTCACCGCGACCGGCTACGTGGCGACCGAGGAGGTGCGGCCCAAGGTCGGGACCGGTGACGGCCGGGGCGAGCGGTTGCTGTTCCTCGACCTCGCCGCCCGGGAGGAGCGCGAGCTCGACTGGGCGGCCCTCCCCGGAACCGACCAGGACCCCCTGGCCGAGCTCCGTGCGGCGGCCGAGGCGCGGGAGGAGAGACGGTCGAAAGCGAAAGCGGAAGGGCCGGAGGGCGACGAGGGTCGCGAAAGGGCCGACCCGGAGCTCGTGGGCGAGCAGGCCGAGGAGGCCGAGGAGGAGCTCGAGGCCGCCGAAGTGGTGGGGCATGAAGTAGCGCGGGGGGCCGGCGAAGGGCAGGAGGACGAGGGCGATGAGGAAGACGAGCGCGAGGGCAAGGGCGAGGGCGAGGGGGAAGGGGGCGAAGGCGAGGACGAGCCCGACCTCCGCCAGGTCCAGGTCGGCCCCGTCCTCTGGAACGACGACGGCACCCGGGTGGCGGTGATGGTCTTCTCGGTCGACAACAAGGACCGGTGGATCGCCACCGTCGATCTCGAGGCGGGGCTCCTGGTCTCCCGGCACCGCCTCCACGATCCGGGCTGGATCAACTGGGAGTTCAACGAGATGGGCTGGCTCCCGGACGGCGAGACGCTCTGGTACCTCTCGGAGGAGGACGGCCACTCCCATCTCTACCTGGTCTCGACCGCGGACGGCTCCTCGCGCCAGCTCACCCGCGGGCGGTTCGGGGTCTCGGAGGTCACCCTCTCCCCCGACGGCCGCCACCTCTACTTCCGCGCCAACCGCGAGCACCCGGGGATCTTCGAGGTCTACCGGGTGCCGGTCGCGGACGAGCCCGGAGGGGCCGGCCTCGAGCGCCTCACGCGGTACGACGCCCACGTCGAGTACTCCCTGTCCCCGGACGGCGAGCGCCTCCTGCTTCGCCACTCGACCGCCGTCCACCCGCCGGAGCTCTACGTCCAGCCGGCCGCGCCGGACCCTGCGGGCGCCGCCGACGGCGCCCCGGCCGCCCCCACCCGGCTCACCCGGACGGTGAGCGACGAGTACCTGGGCGGCTCCTGGCGCGAGCCGCAGCTGGTCGAGGTACCGTCGCGCCACGGCGCCCCGGCCCCAGTCCACGCCCGGCTCTACCTCCCCGACGGCTTCGACCCGGCCGCCGCCCAGCGCTACCCGGCGGTCGTCTTCATCCACGGCGCCGGCTACCTTCAGGACGCCTTCAACGGTTGGTCCTACTACTTCCGCGAGCACATGTTCCACGAGCTCCTCGCCCGGCGCGGCTACGTCGTCCTCGATCTCGACTACCGCGGCTCGGCCGGCTACGGCCGGGACTGGCGGACAGCCATCTACCGGCAGATGGGCCACCCCGAGGTCGAGGACCTCGTCGACGGCGTCGCCTGGCTCGCCGCGACCCGGAACGTCGACCCGGAGCGGGTCGGCGTCTACGGCGGCTCCTATGGCGGGTTCCTGACGCTGATGTCGCTCTTCCGCGAGCCGGGCCTCTTCGCGGCCGGGGCGGCGCTTCGCCCGGTGACCGACTGGGCGCACTACAACCACCCCTACACCTCGAACATCCTGAACACCCCGGAGCTCGATCCCGAGGCCTACCTGCGGAGCTCGCCGATCGAGTACGCCGAAGGTCTCGCCGACCCGCTGGTGATGATCCACGGCATGCAGGACGACAACGTCCTCTACCAGGACACCGTGCGGCTCGCCCAGCGCCTGATCGAGCTCGGCAAGGAGGACTGGTGGGTCGCCGCCTATCCGATCGAGCCGCACGCCTTCGCGGAGCCTTCCTCCTGGCTCGACGCCTACCGGCGGATCCTGAAGCTCTTCGAGGCCGAGGTGCGGGGAGCCGGCCGGTGAGGGCCCGATGCCGCATTTCGTGACCTTCGAGGGCCTCGACGGCTCGGGCAAGACCAGCCACCTGCGGAAGGTCGCGGAGCGGCTCGCCGCCCGCGGCGTCCCCCACCGGGTCACCCACGAGCCGGGCGGCACTCCGCTCGGCGAGGCGCTGCGCCGGGTGTTCCTCGACCACCGCTGGGCGGCGATGGACGGCAAGGTCGAGCTCCTCCTGGTCTTCGCCAGCCGCCGCCAGCACCTGATCGAGGTGATCGAGCCGGCGCTCGCCCGGGGGGAGCACGTGCTCTGCGACCGCTTCACCGACTCGACCCGCGCCTATCAGGGGGAAGGCCGGGGGATCGAGCGCCTGCTCGTCGATCAGGTCGACCGGGTGGCGACCGCCGGCCGGACGCCGGACCGGACTCTGCTCTTCGACCTGCCGGCCGAGCTCGCGCGGGAGCGGGGGGCGGACGGGCGGGAGGCGACCGCCGAGGCCGACCGACTCGACGCCGAGGAGCTCGGCTTCTACCGGCGGGTGCGGAAGGGATTCCTCGGCCTCGCCCGGGCCGAGCCGGAGCGCTTCCGGGTGATCGACTCCTCGGGCGCGAAGGAGGCGACCGAGGCCCAGGTCCGCCGCGCCCTCGCCGACCTCTTTCCGGAGCTCGCGGAGTGAGCCCGGAGGCCGCCCTCGGCCTCGCCCGCCGCGGCGAGCTCTACCCTGGGGTGATCCTCCACGGCGGCTCGGGCGGGGAGCGCCGCGCGGCGGCCGGCGAGCTCGCCCGGGCGCTGCTCTGCGAGGCCGCCCCCGAGGCGCGGCCGTGCGGCGCCTGCCGGCACTGCCTGCGGATCGTCCTCGCCGAGGACGGCGCAGCAGGCGCCTCGGGGGAGGCGGCGGCCTTCCACCCCGACTTCCAGGTGCTGGAGCGGGACTTGAAGACCTCGACCTCGGTCGACGCGACCAAGGCATTTTTGAGGACCGCCCAGGTCTCCCCATTCGAGGCTCGCGGGCAGGTATTCGTGGTGGCGAGCGCCGAGAGCCTCTCCGGCGAGGCGGCGAACGCGCTGCTCAAGACCCTGGAGGAGCCCCACGTCTCGGCGCCCCGGCACTTCCTGCTCCTGGCGCCGTCGCGGCTCGACCTCCTCGCCACGCTGCGGAGCCGCTGCCTATCGGTCTACCTGGGCGG
>DATKCC010000477.1:0-5997 GCA_035513375.1 Thermoanaerobaculia bacterium
TGAGGTCGCGCTCGAGCTGAGCCTGGCGCGAGGAGAGGTACTCATGGCGCTGGCGGGCCGCCTTGTACTCGAAGTTCTCCCGCAGATCGCCCATCGCCCGGGCCTCCTCGATCGCCTTGCGGTTGGCCGGGAGCTCCTCGCGCAGGAGTGCCTGGAGCTCCCGGCGGCGCGCTTCGATCGCTTCCGGGGTCGAGTAGACGACCCGGCTCTCGTCCTCGCCCCGGAGAGCCGGAAAACGCAGATGGAGCGCGTTGGTCAGGGCTTCGCGCTGATAGGCCTCGAGCCCGGCGGCGCGGTGGATCGCCTCCTCGGCGCGGGCCGCGTGGCGCTCCTCGAGGAGGTCGAAGAGGCGGGGGAGAGTCCCGCCCGACTCGGCCTGGCGGGCCAGGCGGACGCGAAACGGTGTGAACCGCTTGTCCACCAGCGAGCCGAGGATCTGCTCGAGCAGGCGCAGCGGAGCCCGGCTTCGAAGAGCTGGGTCTTCGGCCGCCCGCTCGGCGAGCCAGGCGAAGGCCGCAGGATTCCTCGACGGCTGGCCGGCGACCGCGTCGGTGAAGCGGTAGAGATCCTGCGGCGCCTCGGCCGCCAGGGCGTCGGCCAGGCGGTCGAAGAGGCGGGGCTCGGTCTCGCGGCCGAGCTGGGAGGCGAAGAGCGCAGCCCAGTCAGCTCGCCGCTCCCGGACCAGCGCGTAGGCGCGCTCCCGCGCAGCGCGGTCCTCGATCCCGGCGAGGAGCGCCTTTGCCTCGGTGGCCCCGGCGATCAGCTCGGCGGGGTCCAGGCCTCCCGATGCCGACCTGCCGCCGGCCGCGCCGTCCAGCGCCAGCGCCACCTCGAAGGCCAGCCCCGGGTCCTTCTTCGCTGCCGCTCGGGCACTGCGCTCGAGCTCGGCCGACATCCGGCCGCCGAGCTCCAGGTCCCGCTCGCCCTCTTTGCGCAGCAGCGCTACCTTCTCCCGCAGCTCCGCCTTTGCGAACCGCGCCCACACCGCCTCGAGCGCATGCCCCTCCGACGCGAGCCAGGTGTAAGCCTGGCGGCCCCCGCCGCCGTGGGCGACCACCTGGGGGTGCTTGCGCGCCGCGGACCACCAGGCTGTCCAGCGGTCGTCCGGCACCACCCCCTGGACCGCCTCTTTGACTTCGCCGCCGGTGAGCGGCCGGCCGAAGCTCTCGAACACGACGCGCAGGAGACCCGGCGGGTCCGACTCCGCGAGCGCCGCCAGCGCCTCGGGCCGCTCGACCTTCCGCCTCAGAACGTGCCCCTCCGGGAGTGGCTCGAGCATCCGGGGCGCCGCCCGGAAACCGACCGAAAGGCCGGCGTGGCCGGCGAAGTCGACCTTGAAGCCCTCGAGCTCGAGGTTCATCTCGACCACCCGCCCCGCGCCCTTGCCCTTCATCCAGACCACTGCGCCCACGTCGTAGGGCACCAGCTCCCGGAGCCGGTCGACCTTCTCCCAGGCCTTCTCGAGGTCATGGGGGGCCCGGTCCAGGCGGACCGCCAGGACCAGCGCCCCGAAGCTCGGCGTGTCGCCGTGGAGTGCCTCGAGGGTGGCGAGGATCGCCGGGTGGATCGCCTCGGGCTCGAGGAGCAGGGTCCCGGCCCGCCGCAACAGGGCGAGGCGGGCTTCCCAGCGGCCCTGCTCGCGCAGCGCCTCGTCGAGCATCTCCAGGAGAAAGCGTGCGCGCTCGTCCTCGGCCACTCCCGAGAGCGCCCGGGCCACCCCCACGAACCAGTCGAGGTCCTCCGGCTCCTCGGCGAGCCGGGCGAGCCAGCGGTCCTCGATCGATTCGTAGTCCTGCTTCTCGATGGTCTTGCGAACGTCGGGGGAGATCGCCATGAGGAGAGGGAGAGTAGCAGGTGGGACCGGCGACCTGGACGAGTGCGCGGAGAGGGGCCGGTGAGATTTGACCGCAACCCTCTGCCAGCCGTACAGTTGGCGCCCGAGGACGGGCTGCTGGCGGCTCTCGACCCGCTTCTCAGGGGCCCCAGATTCGAGGCGATGATCGAGAACAAGAACCGGGCCAATCACCGTCCCGCGCCGCCGTGGGAGCGGGAGACCGACGCCGAGGTCGCGCCCTTCGGCTCCTGGCTGCGCCAGCAGCGGGAGATGCGCGAGATCACGCTGCGCGAGATCTCCGACACGACCAAGATCAGCCTGCGTTATCTCGAGGCTCTGGAGCAGGAGCGCTTCGACCTGCTGCCCGCCCGGGTCTTCGCCCGGGGCTTTCTGCGCCAGTACGCCCGCTACGTCGGGCTCGACCCGGACGAGGCCGTCAACCGCCTCCTGGTGGCCGAAAGCGACGAGGAGACCGACGAGGATCGAGAGGGCGAAGAGAAGGCTCCCCGGAGATACTCGCCCGACGGCACGACCGGCGCCTGGAAGACGGCCCTCCTGGTCGCCACGGTAGCGGCGCTCCTCCTCGGCCTGGTCTTCCTGGTGCCCTGGCTGATGGAGCGGGCGGGCTCCCGCGGCGAGGCCGATGCGCCACCCCCGGGGGTCGCTCCGCCGGGCGCCGCCGAGGAGCGGCTGGCGCCGCCGCCCGAGCCGGCGCCGGAGGCCCTCGCGGCGCCGCTCGTCGTCACCCTCGATTTCCGCGAGAACTGCTGGGTGGAGGCCGCGGTCGACGGCGAGCCCCGCGTGGCCGAGATGCGGGTCCAGGGCGAGTCGCTCCAGCTCCTGGCTGAGGAGCGCGTCACCCTGCGCCTCGGCAACGCCGGCGCGGTCGAGGTCGAGGTCAACGGCCGCCCCTTCGATCTCGACGCCACCCCCGGCGAGGTCCGAGCGGTCGAGATCGACCTGGACGACCTACCGGGCGCCGGCGCCGAGGCGCCCAGCGCGGCGGCCACCGGTGCCGACGGCTGACCCGTGGCCGAGCCCGATCCACCCCAGCACCCGCTGATCGAGCGGGTTCTCGGCGGCGGCCATCCGGAGCTCGCCCGGCTCGCCGCCGAGGGTCTGCTCCCCGTCGCTCCCGAGGAGCTCGTGCCGCTTCAGGTTGCGCTCGCGCTCGGTCCCGATCCGGAGCTCGCCCAAGCCTCCGCCTCGGCCCTGGCGGCCTTGCCTCCGGCGCGCGTCGCCGGCCTCGTCCAGCACGGCGCGCCGCACGATGTCCTCGCTTGGTTCGCCCACGAGAGCGCCGAGCCCGAGGTGCTCGAGGCAATCCTCCGGCGCAAGGACGTCCCGCGGTGGCTCCTGGTCGAGATCGCCCCGCAGCTCGCCCCGAAGCTCCAGGAGCTCCTGCTGCTGCGCCAGGACGCGCTCATGGACCGCCCCGAGATCCTGGTGGCCCTCGGGCGCAACCCCCGGCTCTCGATGTTCTCGCGGCGGCGGATCCACGAGCTTCGCGAGCACCTGCTGCCGATCGTCGATATCGAGCAAGCAGGGCAAGGGTCCGACGAGCCTTCCGACGAGGAGGTGGCGGCGGCCCTCAGCAAGGCCCGGGTCGAGCCCGCCGGCAAGGGCGAGCTCGACCAACAGACCGGGCTGACCGACGCCCAGATCCGCAGCCTCCCGGTGCAGGTCCGCTGCCGTCTCGCCCGCGGCGCGTCGCGGACCTTGCGGGCGATCCTGATCCGCGACCCGCACCCCCAGGTTGCGGTCTCGGCGATCGCCGAGGGCGGGCTGTCCGACGGCGAGGTAGAAGGCATCGCCGCCAACCGCTCGGTGGTCAGCGAGGTATTGGAGGAGATCGCCCGCCGCCGGGAATGGGTCACCAAGACGAAGATCGTGAGCGCCCTGGTGCACAACCCAAGAACCCCGGCCGGGGTAGCAGTGCGCATGCTGCCGCGGATCGCGCTCCGGGAGCTCCTCTCCCTTTCGAGAGACCACAACGTCTCGAGCGCGGTCAGGACTCAAGCCGATCGCTTGTATAGAATGAAACGACGGTAGGCCCATGGTGAAGAGCTACTACGGCGTCCTCGGGGTGGCCCGGAGCGCGACGGAAGAGGAGATCCGTCGCCGCTTTCGCAAGCTCGCCCTCGAGAAGCACCCTGACCGCTTCCTCGGGCCGGAGAAGCAGCGCGCCGAGGAGGAGTTCCAGGCCCTGACCGAGGCCTTCAACATCCTGACCCACGCCGAGCGCCGCCGGCTCCACGACCTCGACCTCAACCGCGGCGGCGGCGGCGCCGGACGGTCGGGCGGTGGTGCCGCCGCGGAGGACAAGGGGCAGCTCGTCCGGACTTTTCTCGCCCGCGGCGTCCAGGCCTACAAGGAGGGCAACTTCGGGGCCGCCGCCGACTCCTTCGCGCGGGCGACCGAGGTCGATCCCGAGAGCCCTCAGGCGTGGTACAACCTGGCCCAGACCTGCGGCCGCCAGGACCGCCTCCTGCAGCGTGCAGTCGCCGCCGCCGAGCGCGCTTGCGAGCTCGAGCCAATGAAGCCTTCATACTTGAAGCTCGCCGGCCGGCTCCTCGGCCGCGCCGGCCAGAGCGCCCGCGCCCGGCACCGTCTCGAGCAAGCCCTCACCTGGGGGGGGCCGGACGCCGAGGTCGAGAAGGCTCTCGAGGAGCTCAGTCAAGAGCCCCGCGGCCGGCGGGGCATCTTCGGGAAGCCGACATGACGGTGCGCGTCGCCGCCTGCGGCGTGTCCGACCCGGGAAGGGTACGGAGCCACAACGAGGACTCCTTCGAGATCGACCAGGAGCACGAGCTGTACGTGGTCGCCGACGGCATGGGTGGGCACACCCACGGCGAGGTCGCTTCGCGGATGGCGGTCGAGACCATCCGCGAGTTCGTTAGCCATGCCGAGGAAGAGAGCGAAGAGACCTGGCCGTTCGCCTACGACCCCCGGCTCCAGCGCCACTCGAACGTGCTCAAGGCCGCGGTCGGACTCGCCCACGACCAGGTGCTCTCGGCGATCCGGCGCGACGGCTCGCTCTACGGTATGGGGACGACTGTGGTCAGCTGCCTGGTTCGCGGCGACACCGCGGCGCTCGCCCACGTCGGCGACAGCCGCGCCTATCTCTTTCGCGAGGGGCAGCTCGAGCTCCTGACCCAGGACCACACCTGGGTCAATGAGCAGGTCGTGGCCGGCTATCTCTCCGAGGCCCAGGCCCGTGACCACCCGCTCAAGAACGTGGTAACCCGCGCCCTCGGCGGCGACAGCGACGTTTCGGTCGACGTCAAGGAGGTCGCTCTCGCCCCGGGCGACTCCCTGTTGCTGTGCTCCGACGGCCTCACCACGATGCTCAAGGACCAGGAGATCGAGGCGCACCTGCGCCAGCACGCCCGGAGCGCCCTCAACGGCGCCTGCGAGACCCTGGTGGCCGAAGCCAACACCCGCGGCGGCCACGACAACGTCACCGTCGTCCTCCTGCGGGCCGAGTAGGCCGGGGCACCGTCGAGGGCTTGGTCGCCCGGACGAGGGCCGAGGCGAAGAGGTGCTCGACCTCGGCGGGCTCGAGGCCGAGCTCGGCGAGGAGGCGGGGGGCGTCGGCGCCGGCTTGCTCGCGGCCGTAGGTGTGGAGGACCTCGACGTCGATCCCGGTGAAGCCGGCGGCGGCGAGCCTGGCCCGGTAGTCGTCGACCTCGAGGGCGCCGCCGAGGCACTCGCTCCAGAGCTCGAGGCGCTCGGCGAGGGCCGGCGGCATCGGCCGGACCGTGACGACGTCGGCGACGGCGAAGCGCCCGCCGGGGCGGAGCACTCGGTGGGCCTCGCGGAGCACCCGGTCCTTGTCCGGCGACAGGTTGACGACGCAGTTCGACATCACCACGTCGACGCTCGCCTCGGGCAGCGGTACGTCCTCCATCCTGCCTTTGAGGAACTCGGCGTTGATGATCCCGGCCTCGGCCTGGTTGGCGCGGGCCAGATCGAGCATCTCGTCGGTCATGTCGAGGCCGTAGACCTTGCCGGTGGGGCCGACCCGGCGGGCGGCGAGGAAGACGTCGATGCCACCGCCCGAGCCGAGGTCGAGGACGACCTGGCCGGGGGCGAGGTCGACCAGGGCGGTCGGGTTGGCGCAGCCGAGGGAGGCGCGGAGGGCGCCTTCGGGGGCGCCACCG